>NZ_JBEYZW010000019.1:0-105691 GCF_040646215.1 Streptomyces sp. NPDC046215
CGGTGAGTTTGTGGGCTCTGCGTCGGGTGTTGTCGAGGACCATGCCGAGCTTGATTCCCAGGCTGTCAGCATCTCCAGTACCGCCGTCAACCCGCCCGGCCCGGCGCCCGGCCCGCGGTCAGGCGCCCCTGGCGGGCAGGCCGTCGCGCACCTCGCGGGCCGCGGCGACCAGGTTCTCCAGCGAGGCCCGGACCTCGGGCCAGCCGCGGGTCTTCAGGCCGCAGTCGGGGTTGACCCACAGCCGTTCGGCGGGAATGGCCTCCAGTCCCTTGCGCAGCAGGGCCGCGGCCTCCTCGGCGCCGGGGACGCGCGGCGAGTGGATGTCGTACACCCCGGGGCCCACCTCCCGGGGGTAGCCGGCGGTGGCGAGTTCCCCCGCGACCTGCATGTGCGAGCGGGCGGCCTCCAGGCTGATGACATCGGCGTCCAGGTCGTCGATGGCCTGGAGGATGTCACCGAACTCGGCGTAGCACATGTGGGTGTGGATCTGGGTGTCCGGGCGGACGCCGCCGGTGGTGAGGCGGAACGCCTCGGTCGCCCAGGCGAGGTAGCCGGCGTGGCCGGCCGCGCGCAGGGGCAGCGTCTCGCGCAGGGCGGGCTCGTCGACCTGGATCACGGAACTGCCCGCGGCCTCCAGGTCGTTCACCTCGTCGCGCAGGGCGAGGGCGACCTGACGGGCGGTCTCGCCCAGCGGCTGGTCGTCGCGGACGAAGGACCAGGCGAGCATGGTGACCGGGCCGGTCAGCATGCCCTTGACCGGGCGGTCGGTGAGGGACTGCGCGTAGGACGTCCAGCGGACCGTCATCGGCTCGGGGCGGGAGATGTCGCCGGCGAGGATCGGCGGGCGGACGTAGCGGGTGCCGTAGGACTGGACCCAGCCGTGCTGGGTGGCGAGATAGCCCGTGAGCTGTTCGGCGAAGTACTGGACCATGTCGTTGCGTTCGGGCTCGCCGTGGACCAGGACGTCGATCCCGGCCTTCTCCTGGAAGGAGAGGACCTCGCGGATCTCGGCCTCGATGCGCTCCTCGTAGGCGGCGGCGGTGACGCGGCCGGCGCGCAGGCCGGCGCGGGCGGTGCGCAGTTCGGTGGTCTGGGGGAAGGAGCCGATGGTGGTCGTCGGCAGGAGCGGCAGGCGCAGCCGGGCGCGCTGGGCGGCGGCCCGCTCGGGGTAGGGCAGGGAGCGGCGGGTGTCGGCGGCGGTGACGGCCGCGGCGCGGGCCCGTACGGCCGGGACGCGGGTGAGGGCGGAGCCTGCGCGGGAGGCGAGATCGGCGCGGTTGGCGGCGAGGTCGGCGGCGATGGTGTCGGTGCCGTGGGCCAGGCCGCGGGCCAGGGTGACGATCTCGGTGGTCTTCTGGCGGGCGAAGGCGAGCCAGCGGGCGATCTGCGGGTCGATGTCGCGTTCGGCGGTGGCGTCCAGGGGGACGTGCAGCAGGGAGCAGGAGGAGGCGACGTCGACGCGGTCGGCGAGGCCGAGGAGGGTGCCGAGGGTGGCCAGGGACTTCTCGAGGTCGTTGATCCAGACGTTGCGGCCGTTGACGACGCCCGCGACCAGGCGCTTGCCGGGCAGTCCCCCGGCGGCGGCGAGGTCGCCGAGGTTGGCGGCGGCGGGGCCGGTGAAGTCGAGGGCGAGTCCATCGACGGGCGCCTTGGCGAGGACGGGGAGGGCCTCGCCGAGCCGGTCGAAGTAGGAGGCGACGAGCAGCCGCGGGCGTGCGGTGAGGCCGCCGAGGTCGCGGTAGGCGCGGGCGGCGGCGTTCAGGTCGGCGGGGGTGCGGTCCTGGGCGAGGGCCGGTTCGTCGAGCTGGACCCAGGCGGCTCCGGCGGCGCGGAGGTCGGCGAGGACCTCGGCGTAGACGGGCAGGAGCCGGTCGAGGAGGGTGAGCGGCTCGAAGTCCGCGGGGACGCCGGGGGCAGGCTTGGCGAGCAGGAGGTAGGTGACGGGACCGACTAGGACCGGGCGGGGGTCGAGGCCGAGGGCGCGGGCTTCCTCGCATTCGGTGACCTGCTTGGCGGAGTCGGCGGTGAAGACGGTGTCGGGGCGCAGTTCGGGGACGAGGTAGTGGTAGTTGGTGTCGAACCACTTGGTCATCTCCAGCGGGGCCACGTCCTGGGTGCCGCGGGCCATGGCGAAGTAGCCGTCGAGGGGGTCGGCGGCGACGGCCGCGCGGTGCCGGGCCGGGATCGCGCCGACCATGACGCTGGTGTCGAGGACGTGATCGTAGTACGAGAAGTCGCCGGTGGGCACTTCGTGGATCCCGGCGCCGGCCAGGTCCCGCCAGTGGGTGCGGCGCAGTCCGGCGGCGGTGTCCCGGAGGGCGTCGGCGGTGACGCGGCCCTTCCAGTAGCCCTCGACGGCTTTCTTCAGTTCCCGGTTCCGGCCCTGGCGGGGGTAGCCGTGGACGGTGGCGCGTGCTGCCGCGGCTGCGGACTTGGTGGTCACGGAACTCTCCTTCGCGAGTTTTCGTCCTGTCGACCCCGGGACGGGGGAGGGCGCGAAGGGTGACGGACCGGGCGGCCCACGGCGCGAGGTCGTCGCGCGGGTGCCCGCCTGGTGCGTACGCCGACCCGCCCTCGAGGTCACCGGGATCTCCGCGGGCGAACGGTCGCCCACGGGCAGTGGCAGGTCTTCGGACTCACGGGCACGTCTGCCGGGGGCAGACACCTACTGGCCGTCGCTTCCCGGACTCCTGGGGTCCAGTGCGTATGACGGCGGTCGTTCCCGCTCACCGCTGCGGGGCAGTCCCGGATTCCCACCGGGTTCCCTCTTGCGACGCGCCTGCCTGGCGGGCAGGGCGAACCAGCTGCGTGAGCAGCCTAGGCGCTGGATCACGTCCCGGATAGGGCCGTTCACATTCCGGACGGCGGCCTGAGACGCCGGTCCGGGCGGTGGCACCGGGCGGGCGCGGAGCGGCCCCCTTCGCCGCTCCGCGCCCGTGCCCCACGGGCCGGGGCCCCTCAGCCCCGATCGTAGGAGTGGAAGCCCCGGCCCGTCTTGCGCCCGAGCAGCCCCGCCTCGACCATGCGCAGCAGCAGCGGCGGCGGGGCGTAGAGGGGCTCCTTGAACTCCTCGTAGAGGGACCGGGCGATGGCGGCCACGGTGTCCAGGCCGATCAGGTCGGCCAGTCTCAGCGGTCCCATGGGGTGGGCGCAGCCCAGCTCCATGCCGGTGTCGACGTCGTCGGCCGTCGCGTAGCCGGACTCCGCCATGCGGATCGCGGCGAGGAGGTAGGGGACGAGGAGGGCGTTGACGACGAAGCCGGCCCGGTCCCGGGAGCGGACGGTCCTCTTGCCGAGGGTGACGGTGGCGAACTCCTCGATCGTGGCGGCCGCTTCGGCGGTGGTGTGCAGCGAGGTGACGATCTCCACGAGCGGCATCACGGGCACGGGGTTGAAGAAGTGCAGGCCGAGGACGCGGTCGGCGCGGCGGGTGGCCATGCCCAGGCGCATCACGGGGAGGGAGGAGGTGTTGGTGGCCAGGATCGCCGCCGGATCTTCGACGATCTTGTCGAGGGCGGTGAAGATCGCGGTCTTGACCTCGGCGTCCTCGACGACGGCCTCGATGACGAGCTGCCGGTCGGCGAGGTCGTCGAGGTCACGGTGAAGGTGAGGCGGGTGAGCGCGTCCTCGGCGGTGGGGCGGTCGGTCTTGCCGCGCTCGACGGCGCGTTCGAGGGAGCGGGCGACGCGGTCGCGGGACCGGTGGGCGGCGGCGGTGTCGGTCTCGCAGACGAGGGTGTCGAGCCCGGCGCGGGCGCACACCTCGGTGATGCCGGCGCCCATCCGGCCGCCGCCGACGACGCCCACGCGCCGCACGGCGGGGTTCACGAGGTCACCGCCGGGCGGCGGCGGACGAGGTGGCGGGCGTGGGCGTCGGTGGTGGAGAACGCGGGCAGGTGGTCCGCGAGGGCGGTGGGTGCGAAGAGGGCCGCCTCGTTCACCCGGGCGTCGCGGCCGGGAAGGCGGGCGGCCGTGCCGCCGATGGCGTGGGCGCCGCGCCGGTGGCAGGTGCGGACCGGCAGTTCGGTGGAGGCGCGCGGGAACGGGGCGGTCGGGGTGACCTTGGCGCGGTCGGGCAGGGCGGCGTCCAGGGCGGCGGGGGTGAGGATCTCGTCGAAGCGGGCGCCCGGTGCGCCGAGCACCTGGGCGCGGCCGGTCACGGTGGTGAGGGACATGCGGTCTCCTGACGGGGGCGGTGAGGGCCGGGCGGCGCCGGGCTCCGGCCCTCACCTGAGGGCGTGCCGGCCCGGCACCCGGCCGGGCCGGCGGCGGGTGCCGGGCTCCGAGGGGCTAGGGCGTGTCTTACGGGTCAGCCCGGGGCCGCGACGCCCGGCACGGCACCTCGCCGCGTTGTCGCATCACCCGAGTACGCCCAGTACGCGGGAGATGCTCCGCCTTGCGAGGTACCGCACCGGACGCCGCGGCCTGATCCGGGCTGACCCGTAAGACACGCCCTAGTGGAACTGCTCTTCCTCGGTGGAGCCGCGCAGGGCGAGGGTCGCGGCGGCGGGGTTGACCGCCGTGCTGACGAGGTCGAAGTAGCCGGTGCCGACCTCGCGCTGGTGCTTGACGGCGGTGAACCCCTGCGCCTGGGCGGCGAACTCCCGCTCCTGGAGGTCGACATAGGCGGTCATGCCGTGCTCGGCGTAGCCGCGGGCCAGGTCGAACATGCCGTGGTTGAGGGAGTGGAAGCCCGCGAGGGTGATGAACTGGAAGCGGTAGCCCATCGCGCCGAGCTCCCGCTGGAACTTGGCGATCTGGTCGTCGTCGAGCGCGGCGCGCCAGTTGAAGGACGGCGAGCAGTTGTAGGCGAGCAGCTGGCCGGGGTACCGGGCGTGGATCGCCTCGGCGAACTCCTTGGCCTGGGCGAGGTCCGGGGTGCCGGTCTCCATCCACAACAGGTCCGCGTACGGGGCGTAGGCCAGGCCGCGGGCGATGACGGGGGCCATGCCGGGCTCGACCCGGTAGAAGCCCTCGGGGGTGCGCTCGCCGGTGCAGAACCGGGCGTCGGTCTCGTCGACGTCGCTGGTGAGCAGGTTGGCGGCGAGGGCGTCGGTGCGGGCGACGAGCACCGTGGGCACGTCGGCGATGTCCGCGGCGAGGCGGGCGGCGTTGAGGGTGCGGATGTGCTGCGAGGTGGGGACGAGGACCTTGCCGCCGAGGTGGCCGCACTTCTTCTCGGAGGCGAGCTGGTCCTCGTAGTGGATGCCGGCGGCGCCCGCGGCGATCATCGCCTTGGTGAGCTCGAAGGCGTTGAGCGGGCCGCCGAAGCCGGCTTCGGCGTCGGCGACGATCGGCGCGAGCCAGTCGGTGGTGTCCCCGGTGCCCTCGGCGGTGGCTATCTGGTCGGCGCGCAGCAGGGCGTTGTTGATGCGGCGGACCACGGTGGGCACCGAGTTGACGGGGTAGAGGCTCTGGTCGGGGTAGGTGTGCCCGGCCTGGTTGGCGTCCGCGGCGACCTGCCAGCCGGAGAGGTAGATCGCCTGGAGGCCGGCCTTGACCATCTGGACGGCCTGTCCGCCGGTGAGCGCGCCGAGGGCGTGGATGTAGTCGTTCTCCCGCAGCTGCCGCCACAGGCGTTCGGCGCCGCGCCGGGCGAGCGTGTGCTCCTCGCGCACGCTGCCCGACAGCCGGATCACGTCCTCGGCGCCGTAGGTGCGCTGTGTGCCCTGCCAGCGCGGGTCGGTCGCCCACCGCCGTGCCAGTTCGTCGGCTGTCGTCCCTGTCTGCGCCATGACCGTCTCCCGGTGTCGCGTCGAATCGGCTTTGAGCGTCTGTCAAGAGTGCGAAGGGGAAGTGGCTCCCCTGTGGTGCGTGGCCCGCCGTGCCGCTCGCCGGTGCGCGAGGGGTGGGGCGGGGTGACCGGTGGTGCGGCCGGACGGTCCGGGGCGGCGACGTCAGGGCTGAGATCGCGTCCGGTGTCCGGCCTCGGCCGACCGGGTCCGGTGGGCCGCACTACGACTGTGACAGTGGCACTGAGTGCCATCAAGCATGGATCTCTGCCAATTTCCGCTCATCCACGCGGCGCCTTTTGCCAACTTTGCCAACGGCACAAAGGCTGGTTTCCGCCATGCCCGGGGCGGGGCGGAGGGGGCTCGCCGGGGTGCCGCCGACAACCCGTGGCCGGGAGACCTGGACTTACTAGGACGTCCAACTATATGTTCGGGGGGAAGGCCCGCGGTGCGGGGAAGCCGGTGCGAATCCGGCGCGGTCCCGCCACTGTGACCGGGGAGTCCTGCCGCCGGCAGCCACCCACCGACGAGCGGCATGCCGGTGCGGCGGGCGGTGCGCGGCGCCCCGGGAGCCAGGTCACCGACCGCGGGATGGTCCGTGTTTTCCACGAGGATGGAGCAGACACGCATGGCACCGGTTCGTCACGTCCCGCCCCGCGGCCCCCGCCCCGGCGGTCCGGCCCGGCGAGCGGCACCACCCGCTCCCTGACGCCCCGTCGCCTCGCGTCCTCCCCGTTCCTGCGGCGGCCTTCGCGCGCCCCATCCCCGGGTCCCACCCTGACGAGAGCAGGCTTTCCCATGGTCCGTGAACTCACCCATTTCATCGGCGGCAAGCACACCCCGGGCACCTCGGGGGCCTACGGCGATGTGTACGACCCCAACACCGGCGCCGTGCAGGCCCGGGTCCCGCTGGCGAACCGGGCCGACACCGAGGCGGCCATCGCCGACGCGGCGGCGGCCCAGCGCGAGTGGGGCGAGTGGAACCCGCAGCGCCGGGCCCGGGTCCTGCTGCGCTTCCTGCGGCTCGTCGAGGGCGAGATGGACTCGCTGGCCCGGCTGCTGTCCGCCGAGCACGGCAAGACCGTCGCCGACGCGAAGGGCGACATCCAGCGCGGCCTGGACGTGGTGGAGTTCGCGGCGGGCATCCCCCACCTGCTCAAGGGCGAGTTCACCGACAACGCCGGCAGCGGCATCGACGTCCACTCCCTGCGCCGCCCGATCGGCGTCACCGCGGGCATCACGCCGTTCAACTTCCCGGCGATGATCCCGCTGTGGAAGGCCGCACCCGCGATAGCCTGCGGCAATTCCTTCATCCTCAAGCCGTCCGAGCGTGACCCCTCCGTGCCGCTGCGCCTGGCCGAGCTGTTCCTGGAGGCGGGTCTGCCGCCGGGCGTCCTCAACGTCGTCAACGGCGGCAAGGAGTCGGTGGACACCCTGCTGGAGGACCCGCGGGTGCAGGCCCTCGGCTTCGTCGGGTCGACCCCGATCGCCGCGCACATCTACGCCACCGCCGCCGCGCACGGCAAGCGCGCGCAGTGCTTCGGCGGGGCGAAGAACCACATGATCGTGATGCCGGACGCGGACCTCGACCTGGCCGCCGACGCGCTGATCGGCGCGGGCTACGGCTCGGCGGGCGAGCGCTGCATGGCGATCTCGGTGGCCGTGCCGGTGGGCGAGGAGACCGCCGACGCGCTGGTCGCCCGGCTCAAGGAGCGCATCGCGGCCCTGCGCATCGGCCGCTCCGACGACCCGCAGGCCGACTTCGGCCCGCTGGTCGGCCGCGACGCCGTCGACCGGGTCCGCGGCTATGTGGACCTCGGCGTCGAGGAGGGTGCCGAGCTCGTCGTGGACGGGCGCGACTTCACCCTCGCCGGGCACGAGAACGGCTTCTTCGCCGGTGCCTCGCTGTTCGACAAGGTCACCCCGGACATGCGGATCTACCAGGAGGAGATCTTCGGCCCGGTCCTGTCGGTGGTCCGCGCCGCGGACTACGAGGAGGCGCTGCGGCTGCCCTCCGAGCACCCCTTCGGCAACGGCGTGGCGATCTTCACCCGGGACGGCGACACCGCCCGTGACTTCACCCGCCGGGTGGACACCGGGATGATCGGGGTCAACGTACCGATCCCGGTGCCGGTCGCCTACCACACCTTCGGTGGCTGGAAGCGGTCCGGTTTCGGCGACCTCAACCAGCACGGCCCGGACTCGATCCGCTTCTACACCCGCACCAAGACCGTCACCTCGCGCTGGCCCTCCGGGGTCAAGGAGGGCGCGAGCTTCACCATCCCGACGATGGGCTGACGGCGATGACCACGACCCTCACCGAGGACCAGCTCGCGATCGTCGAGACGACGCTGGACTTCACCCACGAGCACCTCGCCCCGCACGCCGTCGACTGGGACCGGGACAAGCACTTCCCCGTCGACGTGCTGCGCAAGGCCGCCGGCCTCGGCCTCGGCGGCGTGTACGTGCGGGAGGAGGAGGGCGGCGCCGGCCTCACCCGGGCCGACGGCGTCCTGATCTTCGAGGCGCTGGCCACCGGCTGCCCCTCCATCGCCGGCTACCTCTCCATCCACAACATGGTCGGCTGGATGATCGACCGCTACGGCGACGCCTCCCAGCGCGCCCGCTGGCTGTCCGCCCTGTGCTCGATGGACGCCCTGGGCAGCTACTGCCTCACCGAGGCGAGCGCCGGCTCCGACGCCGCCGCCCTGCGCACCCGGGCCGAGCGCGACGGGGACTCCTACGTCCTGACGGGCGTGAAGCAGTTCATCTCCGGCGCCGGCGCCTCGCACCTGTACATCGTGATGGCCCGCACCGGCGAGGACGGCCCGGGCGGCGTCTCCGCGTTCGTCGTCGAGAAGGACGACCCCGGCCTGTCCTTCGGCGCCAACGAGAAGAAGATGGGCTGGAACGCCCAGCCCACCCGGCAGGTGATCCTCGACGGCGTCCGGGTCCCGGCGAGCCGCCGGCTCGGGGCCGAGGGCGAGGGCTTCCGCATCGCCATGAGCGGCCTCAACGGCGGCCGCCTCGGCATCGCCGCCTGCTCCCTGGGCGGCGGGCAGGACGCCCTGCGGCGCAGTCTCGCCTACCTCGCCGACCGGGAGGCCTTCGGTTCCCCGCTCCTCGACGCGCAGGCCCTGCAGTTCCGCCTCGCCGACATGGCGACCGAACTGACCGCCGCGCGCGCCCTGGTGCGGCAGGCGGCCGAGGCCCTGGACCGCGGCGACCCGCAGGCGCCCCAGCTGTGCGCCATGGCCAAGCGGTTCGCCACCGACACCGGCTACTCCGTCGCGGACCGCGCCCTGCAGCTGCACGGCGGCTACGGCTACCTGAGCGAGTACGGCATCGAGAAGATCGTCCGCGATCTTCGGGTGCACCAGATCCTGGAAGGAACCAACGAGATCATGCGACTGATCGTGGCCCGGGGACTGACCGGAGCCACCCGATGAGCCCGGCGAACCCCGGCGGGGACTCCGTCCTGGTGCGCACCGAGGGCCGTGCCGGGTACCTCACCCTCAACCGGCCCAAGGCCCTCAACGCCATCGACCACGCCATGGTGCACCGCGTCGGGGAGGCCCTCACCGCCTGGGAGCGCGACCCCGCCGTCGAGACGGTGGTGATCACCGGTGCCGGGGAGCGCGGGCTGTGCGCGGGTGGCGACATCCGCACCATCCACGAGGACGCGCGCGCGGGCGGCGGCGTGGCCTCGGCGGCGTTCTGGCGCGACGAGTACCGGATGAACGCCCGGATCGCCCGCTACCCCAAGCCGTACGTGGCCGTCATGGACGGCATCGTGATGGGCGGGGGCGTCGGGATCTCCGCCCACGGCAGCGTGCGGATCGTCACCGAGCGCTCCCGGGTCGCCATGCCCGAGACCGGCATCGGCTTCGTCCCGGACGTCGGCGGCACCTACCTGCTCTCCCGCGCGCCCGGCGAGCTGGGCACGCACCTGGCGCTCACCGGCGCGGCGGTGGGCGCCGGTGACGCCCTGCTGTGCGGGCTCGCCGACCACTTCGTCCCCGCGGAGCGGCTCCCCGCGCTCGTGGCGGACCTCGCCGGGACGGCCGTGCCCGAGGTCCTGGCGCGGCACGCCGCAAAGGCCCCGGCGGCCGGGCTCGCGGACCACCGCGAGTGGATCGACCACTGCTACGCGGCCGGCACCGTCGAGGAGATCCTGGACCGGCTGCTGGACGCGGACGCGCCGGCCGCCAAGGAGGCCGCGGCGACGATCCTCACCAAGTCGCCCACCGCGCTCAAGGTCACCCTCGCGGCGCTGCGCGGCGCCCGGGAGCTCGGCTCGCTGGAGCTCGTCCTGGAGCAGGAGTACCGCCTCTCGTGCGCGGCCCTGTCCTCCGCGGACCTGGTGGAGGGCATTCGCGCCCAGGTGATCGACAAGGACCGGAACCCGCGCTGGTCCCCCGCGACGCTCGCCGAGGTCGGCGAGGCGGACGTGGCCCGTTACTTCGCGCCGCTCGGCGACCGGGAGCTCTCCCTCGCCGCCGGCTCCCCGCAGGAGGTGCCCCGGTGAGCACGGTCATCGCGTTCATAGGCCTCGGCCACATGGGCGGCCCGATGGCCGCCAATCTCGCCGCGGCGGGACACCGGGTGCGCGGCTTCGACCTGGTGGCCGCGTCCCTGGAGGCGGCCGCGGGGTCGGGCGTCGAGCCGGCCGCGTCGGCGGTCGAGGCCGTCGACGGCGCGGACGTGGTCTTCACCATGCTGCCCGCCGGGCGGCACGTCCTCGCCCTCTACCGGGACGGGCTGCTGGCGGCGGCGAAGCCCGGCACGCTGTTCGTCGACTGCTCCACCATCGACGTGGCCGACGCCCGCGCCGCCCACGAGGCCGTCACCGCGGCCGGCCACCGTGCCCTGGACGCGCCGGTCTCCGGCGGCGTGACGGGCGCCGAGGCCGCGACCTTGACGTTCATGGCCGGGGGCGGCGAGGCGGAGTTCGCCCGGGCCGAGCCGCTGCTCGCGGTGATGGGCAAGAAGGCCGTCCACTGCGGTGGCGCGGGCGCCGGCCAGGCGGCCAAGATCTGCAACAACATGATCCTGGGCATCTCGATGATCGCCGTCAGTGAGGCGTTCGTCCTCGGCGAGAGCCTGGGCCTGTCCCACCAGGCGCTGTTCGACGTGGCCTCCACCGCGTCCGGCCAGTGCTGGGCCCTGAGCGTCAACTGCCCGGTGCCCGGGCCCGTGCCCGGCAGCCCTGCTAACCAGGACTACCGCCCGGGCTTCGCGGCCCCGCTGATGGCCAAGGACCTGGGCCTGGCCGCCAACGCGCTGCGCGCCGCCGGGGTGGACGCCGAGCTCGGCCTGCGCGCCGCCGCACTCTACGAGGACTTCGCCCGCGGCCCGGGGGCCGCCGAGGACTTCTCCGGGATCATCCGGACGATCAGGGAACGGTCCGCGCGGACCGCGGAGCAGGACACCGCACAGAACGGAACGACGACATGACCGACACCGCAGCGGCGCCGTACGAGACGATCCTCGTCGAGCGCAAGGGCCGCACCGCCCTGATCACCCTCAACCGGCCGAAGGCGCTCAACGCCCTCAACCTCCAGGTCATGAACGAGGTCGTCGAGGCCGCGACGGCACTCGACCGGGACCCGGAGGTCGGCTGCATCGTCCTGACCGGGTCGCAGAAGGCGTTCGCGGCCGGGGCCGACATCAAGGAGATGCGGCCGCAGAGTTACATGGACATGTACCTCAGTGACTGGTTCTCCGCCTGGGACCGGCTCGGTGAGCTCCGCACGCCGACGGTCGCGGCGGTCTCCGGCTACGCCCTCGGCGGCGGCTGCGAGCTCGCCATGCTCTGCGACATCCTCCTCGCCTCCGACACCGCCGTCTTCGGCCAGCCGGAGATCAAGCTCGGGGTGATCCCGGGCATCGGCGGCTCCCAGCGGCTGACGCGCGCGGTCGGCAAGGCCAAGGCGATGGAGCTGTGCCTGACCGGCCGCACCATGGACGCCGTGGAGGCCGAACGCGCCGGCCTGGTCTCGCGGATCGTCCCGGCCGACGAGCTCCTCGCCGAGGCGCTGGCCGTGGCCGAGACGGTGGCGGGCATGTCCGCGCCCGTCGCCATGATGGCGAAGGAGGCGGTGAACCGGTCCTTCGAGACGACGCTCGCGGAGGGCGTGCGCTTCGAACGGCGCGTTTTCCACGCGGTGTTCGCGGTGGCGGACCAGAAGGAAGGCATGACGGCCTTCATCGACAAGCGCCCGCCGGAGTTCACTCACCGGTAGCCGACGGCCGCTCCGCCCGGCGGGCGGGGGCGGCCGGGCCGGCGGCCGGCTCAGCGCACCGGCCGGAAGTAGTGGGCGAACCCCCACTCCGCGATCTTGGCTCCCGTGCGGTTGCCGACCACGTCGGCGGTCCTGGTGTGAACGCCTTCCCAGACGCGCGCGTCGACGACATCACGGTTGTAGTCGTCGGCGTGCGCGTAGTGACGGGTGGTGCCGGTGGCCTGCGACCGGAAGGTGAGGTCGACGCGTGGGGTGCCGAAGAGGAGGGTCAGCGACCGCGTCAGGGCGCCGCCGACGGTCGCGTGCCCGCTGAGGTAGTCCGGGTGGTTCGGGGTGGGGATGAAAGGCTCCCAGGCCGGGTCGGGCGTGGTCGCGGGGTTGCCGTCGGTGCGGGCCTGGTGGATCGCGGTGACCGGGCGCCAGGTGCCGTAGTGCAGCTTGGAGTCCCAGGCGGTGACGATCGCGTCGGCCATCGCGGAGTTCGCGACGGCCAGCAGGCGGACGGTCTCGGTGAGGTCGAGGCCGTAGCGGGCGGCGCGGTCGCGCAGGGCTTCCTGGAAGTGCAGGTTGCCGGAGAAGAACCGCGCGGTGTCGGTCTGCCGCGGGGTGCGGCGTGACCCGTGCTTGGCGCCGAGCGCCTTCAACTCAGCGAGGTCCTTGGCGTAGCGGGCCGAGGTGAGGGCGGGCGGCCGGCCCGGGCGGAGCTGGCCGGGCGACCTGAGGGTCATCGGCCGCAGCCTGCCCATCCAGGCGCTGTCGAAGCGCTCGTAGGCGGGCGGGGTGGGCCGCCAGACGCCGGGCGCCGGCTCGGCGGGGAAGCCGACGGGCGCGTACCGTCCGTCGTCCTTCCGGGATCTGACGGTGTGTGCGGCGGCACGCTCCCCGAAGGCCACGCCCTCGTCCTCCGCCCGCCCGTCCGGGACGGCCTTCAGGGAGGCGGCGTAAGCGGCGTCCAGCCGGTTCTTCGAGGCGGGGAAGTAGGTCAGCAGCACGCGGTGCGCGGCCGCCGCGGCGGCCGCGGCGGGAGAGGCGGTGCGGGGCCCGTGGCCGTCCCAGCGGTAGGGGGCGTAGCGGCCTTCGACGCCCACCACGGCGTTGTACATGGCCGTGGAGACGAACGCGTACCAGATGAAGGTCTCGGGCACGGGACGCCGGGCGTCGGTCTCGACGGTGTCGACCGCGACGGCACTCCACTCCTCGACGGCATTGCGGGCCGCGCCGGACGAGGCGGAGTTGCCCGTCGCGCCGGCCGGTGCCGCGGCGGGTGCGGCGGCGAGCGCGAGCACCACCAGCGCGGCGGCGCCGGCTCGCGCCGCGACACGGGACACGGAGAAGGGCACGGACTTCTTCTCACCCATCGGGGAACTCCCTCACGCACCGGTACGAGGGGCCGCCAATGAGGCTGGCTGCACGGGGATATGACCGGGCATCACACGCGCCGCCGCTGCGGCCCCGAAGGACGGCAGCCAGCCAAGCACGGAGCGGGGGCCGTGCCCGTGCGCACCTGCTCCGGTACGCACGAACCGGTGAAGCCGGGGGCCGCCGCGTTTATGCCTCGCTCGGTCCCGCCCCCGCCGGGGTCGCCGGCCCCTGCCGGTGGGCTCAGACGCGTTCCTTGCGGGGAGCGGCCCCGGCGGGGGCGGGGCGCGGCGGCCGGGAGGTCAGGGCGACGACGGGCACGATGGCCAGGGCGAGCACGCCTCCGGCGGCGCCCAGGAACGGGAAGCCCGCGACCGCGACCACCATGCCCGAGGCCAGGCCCCCGGTCGCGCCGGAGACCGAGATGCCGACGTCGACGAGGCCCTGCGTCGCGGCCCGGGTGGCGAGCGGCACCGCGTCGGTGACGAGGGCGGTGCCGCTGAGGAGCCCGAAGTTCCAGCCGAGGCCGAGCAGGACGAGCGCCACGGTGAGCGCGGGCACGGAGTCCGACGGCGCGACGGCCGCGAGGAGGCCGGCGGCGAGGAGGACGAGGCCGGAGGCGGCCGCGACCCGCGGCGGGCCGAGCCGGTCGACGAGCATGCCGGTGAGCGGTGAGGGCAGGAACATCGCCGCCACGTGGAGGGCGATGACGAATCCGGCCGCCTGGGTGTCGTGGCCGTGGGCCCGCATGTGGACGGGCGTCATCGTCATGATCGCGATCATCACGAGCTGGGTGACGATCATGACGGTGGTGCCGGTGACGAGCCGCCGGGTGTCGGTCCGCGCGGCCGCGCCCTCCTCGGGCCCGCCGGGGTCCTCCGCCGCCGTGTCCGCCGCGGCCCGCGCGCGGGCGAGCAGCAGGGGGTCGGGGCGCAGCAGGAGGCCCAGGGCGAGCGCGGCGGCCGCGAAGGCGACCGCGGCGAGCAGGAAGGGCCCGGCGAGCCGGGGGATGTCCCAGGCGTGGGCCAGGTCGCCGGTGACGCCGACCATGTTGGGGCCGATGACGGCGCCCAGCGTCATGGCGAGGATCACGGTGCTCACGGCGCGGCCGCGGCGCGCGGGCGAGGCCAGGTCCGCGCCGGCGTAGCGGGCCATGAGGTTGGTCGCGGTCCCGGCGCCGTAGACGACGAGGGAGAGGAACAGCAGCGGCACGCTGCCGAACGCGGCCGCCGCGACGACGCCGATGCTGCCGAGCGAGCCGGCCGCGTACCCCAGGGCCAGGCCCGGCCGGCGGCCCCAGCGCTGGCAGACGCGCCCGATGCCCACGGCGCCGAGCGCGGAGCCGCCGGTGAACAGCGCGCTGGGCACGCCCGCGAAGTTGGTCGAGCCGAGCATCTCCTCGGCGAGTAGGGCTCCCACGGTGATCCCGGCGGCGAGACCGGCGCCGCTGAGGGTCTGGGAAAGGACCAGGACGGCCAGGATCCGCTTTTGCTCGGGGGCCTCGGGGGCCCCGGGTATCGCAGGTGTCGCGGGGGGCTCGGGGGTGCTCTGGGGGGACGGTTCGCCGGACCGAGTACTCATGCTCTCTCTTCCCTGTGTTCCCGGGTGGTGTGCGTCCCCCGACGTGCGCCGCCCGCGACTACGGGGCCGCGGGTGTCTCCAGCGGCTCCAGCGCCGAGATGTCCTCCAGCGACATGTTCATCTGCTCGTGGAGGAAGCGGACGATCGTCCAGTGTGGCAGGACGCCCTCGTCGAAGGGGCCGAACTCCCGGCAGTACAGGGGGATCCAGCGCAGCGCCTCCTCGATGGCCTGTTCCCGGCCGGGCTCCTGCTGGTAGTCCTCGTACGCGATGCTGCGGTGGTGGATGAAGAACTTCCCCGGCAGCCGCTCCTCGCACAGCGCGCGGTACTCGCGGGTCTGCAGGATGAGGTAGTGCCAGATCTCGTCGATGGCCTGCTCGACGGGCAGGAAGAGCCCGCTGAGCTGCTCGCGGTAGCGGGAGACGAGGTAGAGGTAGCGCAGGCATTCGGTGACCTGCCGCTCCACGAAGTCCGGTGCCGCGCCGGTCGTGGCGGTGAAGTACCGCGTCACTTCGGTGTGGAGGGACTCCCCGAGCAGAGCCTTGAGGTCGTCGGCGGTCATGGGTGACTGGGTGGTCATGGTGCTCCCGTCCGGGGTCAGTGGTCCTTCGCGAGCCAGGCGTATTTCCCGGACTTGCCGATGGGGATGTGCGAGCGGTGCTCCAGGCGGCAGGGCAGGCCGGTCAGGTCCTGGATTCCGGCTTCCAGGGCGGCGGTCTCCCGCGCGTCGGCGGGGCGGCCGTCGAAGGTCGTGTAGCGCAGCTCGGCCTCGGTGCCGCCCGTGACCCGCAGTTGGTGGAGGAAGATCTGCGGGGTGGTCCCGCTGATGCGGTCGTCCAGGTCGCCCTGGGCGACGGGGCCCTGGGGCGCGGTGAGCAGTTCCTTCTCGCGGCCGCAGAACCGGGAGATCTTCGCCGGGTCCGGTGTGCCGTCCAGGGTGCGGGCGCAGTCCCCCGACCGGTAGCGGATCAGCGGCATGTAGGGGTTCCGCACACTGGTGACGATGAGGCTGTAGATCCGGCTGCCGGGGGCGACCGGGATCAGTTCGACGCTCATCTTGTCCAGGTGGGGCCGGTACCGGCCCTGGCGGTCGCTGTAGTAGAGGTAGCCGAGCTCCGTGCTGCCGAACAGGTCGATGATCGGGCAGGTGAAGTGCTGCTCCAGGAAACGCCGTACGTTCAGCGGGGTGTACTCGTAGGCGTGGATGATGCTGGCGGGCTGGGGGAAGCGGTCCCACAGGCCCCACTCCTGGACCTTCCGCACGAGGTGGGCCAGGTGGTAGCTGGAGCAGTCGAGGTGGTACCACCCTTGCGGGTGGGCCTGCCGGGCCGTCCCGATCTCGTCGAGCATGCGCTCGACCTCCTCCCGCTCCCAGAGGGCGGGGTCCAGCCGGAGGTTGAGGTAGAGCGTGCGGGCGTCGAGCCGCCGCTCGTCGAGGGACGGCACCGGGTCCGGGTCCGCGCCGCGCTTCTTGGCGTTGACGCGGGCGACGTGCTCGGTCGCCAGTACCGTGGTGAGGGAGACCCGCAGGGCGCCCTGCTCCCAGGTGGCGGCGATGTCGGGGTGCTCGCTCCACAGCCGGTAGTAGGAGTTGAGCAGGAAGTACGGGGGGCGGATGATCTGCATGCGGGCGTGGTTGGTGCCCGTGGAGAGCACGTACTCCGCCTCGCCGGCCTCGAGTGCCGCGGCGAGCCGGGGCGTCATCCAGTTGTCGGGGAATCCGCGGGCTATCTCGGGCTTCTCCAGTATGGGGAAGTAGCCCTTTTCGACCGACTCGCGGTAAAGCGGAATGTCCCTGATCTCGTCGACGACGTCGGAGGTCGGCTGACCGTCCAATTGCCACCCCTGGTGTACTCGAAGAACGGGAGCCCCGCGGAAGACCTGTGGGGCGGGCCGGGAAGTGGGCCGCGGAACGCACAGCGCGCCGCGGCCCACTCGGGTGAATCAGTCGGTGACTGTTAGGAAATACAGCCCGACTTCGGCGCGGCGCTGATGCAACCGGACTTGGGAGCGGCGCTGATGCAGCCGTCCTTCGCCGCGGTCTGCGCCGAATTGGCACCGACCCAGTTCTGCCAGACGCTGTCCTGGGCCATCTTCTTGATCAGCTTTTCCATTTCGACCTCCGAATGGTGGTGGATACGGCGTTGATCATGCAGGTGTTACGCGGTCAGACAGTAAAGCCATGATCAAGCGCATGTCAACGATGAGCAATGTCACTCTTGGCCAAAAGAGGGCCGTACAGGGTGGGTTCGGAAGGCTCACCCCTTCGGCGCGCACAACACGCGGGCCGGTCCCGCAGATGCGCCGACTCCCGCGCCGAGGCCCCGAGTTGACGTGCTCACCGGCGGCGGCCCGGGCCGGGCGGCGCGGCGGGGACAGGAGTCGTTCCCGGGCCGCACGCGTTCCGGACGACTGCCGGACACCGGCAGTTGGCCGGCCCGGCATCTTTCGCGGGAGCAGCGCGGGCAGGGCCCTGCCGCCGGGGTGGTTGTGCCCCGGCGGCCGGGCCCTGCTCCGCCCTGCGGCCGGTCAGGAGATGGCCAGCGGCACCGGGTGCACTTCGGTGACCGGGTGACCGGCCCGCGCGTGGATGCGCTTGACCGCGTCCGCCGACGGCGCCTCCGACAGGCAGTAGACGGTTCCCGACTCGGGGTCCGCCCACGCCTGCTGGAAATGCACGCCTTCCTCGCGCTCGATCGCCAGATCCGCCTTGTGGGCCGCCGACAACTGCTCGGCGGTGATGCCCTTCATGCCGTGGTGGACGTCCATGAACGTGGCCATGGTCCGGCACCTCCGGTCCTTCCTCGACTCCGGAACCCTGCTCCCGCGAAGGCCCCCTTGTACACCCATCGTGCGCTTCCCGCCGCCCCGCTGCACTCCCTGGGCGGCGGGCGTCCGCCGCGCTCACGGAAGGGTTCCGGGTGCTCGCCCGCCGTGACCGGCGCCGCCCCGGCGGGGCCGGCCGCGCGGGGCCGGGCCCGGCGGCCGCGCCCCAGGTTGGCCGGATCCGCCACCGCCCCGCACGCCGCCCGCGTCGGGCGGTGCGCGGGGCGGGCGCCTGCCGCCGGTCAGACCCGGCGCCACCAGGCCATCGTGAAGGAGAACAGGCCGAACAGCACCAGCCCCACCGCCACCGCGCCCAGCAGCCAGGGCCCGACCGGTGTGCTGGTGAACGAGCGCAGCGTGTCGTCCAGCCCCTTGGCCTGTTCCGGGTCGTACGCGACGGCCGCGCGGACGGCGAACCCTCCGGCGGCGGCGAAGAGCAGTCCCCGGCTCACCCCGCCCCCGACGCCCAGCACGTCGACGGTCCGCCGGGCGGCCGGCGGCACCCGCTTGGCGGGGTCCAGGTTCTTGCGGTACTTGCGCCGGACGGCCTGTACCGCGATCCAGACGCCGGCGATGCCCACGCCCACCCCCGCCGCGGCCACCAGCCACTGTCCGGCGGGCCAGTCCAGCACCCGGGCGGTGACGTCCCGCGACTGCTCGTCGGTGGACCCGGAGCCGCTGCTCCGCTCACCGGCCGCGAAGGCGATCACGGAGGCCGCGACGGCCGAGTAGAACACGAAGCGCCCGGCGGACAGCAGCCGCTTGCCCGGTTCCCGGCCCTTCGGTCCGGCGGCGCCGAACACCACCTCGGACAGCCGCCACAGGGCCATGCCGACCAGGCCGATGCCCAGCGCCCAGACCAGTGCCTGGCCGAACGGTCTCTGCGCCAGCTCCTGCACTGCGCCGCCCCGGTCGGCCTGCTCGCCGCCGTCCCCGAGGGCGATCCGCAGGGCCAGTGCCCCGACGAGGATGTAGATCACGCCGCGTGCCACGAGCCCCGCCCGTGCCGCCGCGGCCACCCCCGCGCCCACCGCCTCGGTGTCGTTCCCCGCTGTCACCATCTGCCGCCTCCTGCCGGTGCGCACCCCTGCGGTGTCGCCTGGGCCGCGTATACCCCGGTCTCGCCCCGGCAGGGCCGGGCACCGCCCCGGCGGCGCGGGCCGGTGCGGGCCGCGCTACCGGGTGGCGGCGGGCGGGGCGTCCTGACAGGAGTTCAGGCGGGCGCGGATGTGGTCGGCGGCGCCCGCTCCGCCGGGGACCTGCTCCCAGAGGTCCAGCAGGGCGGGTGCCAGGCGCGGTGCCTGGTCCTGGCTGTGCTGCCAGCAGTAGTGGGCCCGCTTCACCGCGGCGAGGGTCTCCTCGTCCGCCGGCCCGCTGCGCGCGAGGCGCGCGTGCGCGGCGGTCATCCACAGCTCCGCCGCCCGGGCGTGGTCGCCGGCCAGCCGGGCGAGGTCGGCCCGGACCTCGGTCCACAGGCCCGCCTCGGGGCTGGCGGGGCCGTGCCGGCGCAGCGCCTGCTGTTCCCAGGCGGCGGCCATCGCCGCCGCTTCGTTGTGCCGGCCGGCGCGGGCGGCGGCCAGGACGTCCTCCAGGACGTCGCCCTGGGAGGGCACGACGGGCGCGGCGGGCGCGGGCGCCGTGGCGGTGGCCGGGGCGGGCACGGTGGTGGGGGCGGTGGCGCGCGGCGGGGCGGGCGCTGTGACGGGCACTGTGGGGACGGTGACGGGCAGGGGTGCGGCGGCGACCGGGACGGGCCCGGTCGTCACCACGAGGGCGGGCCGGGTGTGCCGGGCCTGGTTGGCCAGCACCGGCCCGGGCGCGCCGTGGCACACAGCGATGACGTCGCCGCCCAGGCCCGCCTGCGCGAGGGCCCGTTCGTGCATCAGGGTGGCGTCGACGGCGGGGCCGGCGCCGGGCTCACCGGCCCGCAGGGCGGCGAGGAACGCGCTGGTGTAGCCGCCGGCTTCGGTCTGCGGTGCGGTGGCGGCGGGGGCGATCACGCCGTGGACGGGCACTCCGCCGTCGAAGTGGCCGGCGCGGACCGCGGCCGTCACGTGGGGCCAGGCGGCGGCGTCGGCCTCGGTGTCGGTCAGGAGCAGGGTGGGGCCGGTGCGGCCGCGCAGGGTGCGGGTGAGCCAGGACCAGGGCAGCCCGGTGTAGCGGACGGTGCCGGGGGTGCTCTCCCGCAGGGCCAGGTGCGGTTCGCCGCCGCGGCGGGCGGGGACCATCAGCCGGCCGGTGACCCACACCAGGAGCGGCCCCGGGGCGGCGGCGGCGTGCTGCACGTAGGCCAGCACGCTCTGCGGGCTGGCCACCGAGGGCAGTTGGACGACGTCGACGGAGTCCGCGGCGAGGAATCGGCACGGGTCCGCTCCCGCCAGGGCGTGCACCGTCAGACTCGGCACCGCTCCCCGGCACCGGTCGGGCGTTCCGTCCAGTAACAGCACGCGCCCCCGGACAGCACCACTCACAGCGTCCGCCCTCCCGGCCGGTTCGACAACCCGCGCCCCAGACAACAACCGCAACCCCTCACAACCCGGACCAGCGACCGCGACCCTGTCACCGACAGCGGCGCGAGAAGACAATCACAACTCTAGGGTCCACGGCGGTGTCACGGGGCTCGGATACCTCCCGGGAAGCCCCCCGCCACCGGACCGCCGTCCCGCACGGACGGCCGCGCGGGACTGTAGTGACGGGCCGTCAGCACGGCGGGGCGTGACGGATGGGCAGGTCAGCCCATGGCCGCCCGGGCAAGGGGGCCGTCGTCCAGCACGCTGCGGTGGAGGTCCTTGCAGAGCGGGACCTGTCCGCTGTTGGTGATGTACTGCGAGCTCACCCAGGTGCCGCGGCTGCGCATGAGGTACCACACGCTGGACTTGCCGATGGTCTGGGCGTGGACCTTGCAGCGCAGCCCGACCTTGGTACCGCGGGCGAGCGTGCCGCGCACCGAGGAGTCCGTGCTGGGGTACGCGCGCTCGTTGACGCCCGAGGGGCTGAGGACCGTCCCGAACGGCTGGACCGGCGGCGGAGGAGCCGCCTGGGCGGGTCCGGCCGCCAGGATGCCCCCGGTCAGGAGGGCGATCGAGACGGCCGCGCTGCGAGCTGCGAATGACTGGGCCATAACGGCTCCCTGCTGTGCGAAGTGAAGGACGCACTGCCCACGTTCCACCCCGAAAAACGGGATAAACTAGGACAAGAACAACGCACTCGGATAGCCGTACGACCTCCCGTGGCGCGCCGCCCGGGGGTCACTCCGGGGACGGGGACGGGGGCGGCGACGAGGGCGGGGTCTCCTTGCGGGCGCGGCTGGGCTGGACCCGCTTGGGCTCGCCCTTCATCTTCGGGTGTTCCGGGGGGTAGGGCAGGTCGCCCAGGCCGTGCTCGCGTTCGTCGCGGTCGGCCAGCTCCAGGGCCGCCTCCAGGCCGCCGGGGGCGTCCTCCATGCCCGCGTGCACGTCCCCGACCTCCGCGTAACGGGCGGGCATGCTGCCCAGGTCGAAGTCCTCCGGCTCCGCGCCCGGCACCTCCTCCCACCGCAGGGGTGCCGACACCGGGGCGTGCGGGCGGGGGCGCACGGAGTAGGCGCTGGCGATGGTGCGGTCGCGGGCGGTCTGGTTGTAGTCGACGAACACCTTCGTGCCCCGCTCCTCCTTCCACCACGCCGTCGTCACCTCCCGCGGCATGCGCCGCTCCAGCTCCCGGGCCACGGCGATCGCCGAGCGCCGCACCTGGGTGAACGTCCACCGGGGGGCGATCGGCACGAACACGTGCAGGCCGCGGCCGCCGGAGGTCTTCGGCCAGCCCGTGAGCCCGAGCTCCTCCAGCACGCCCCGCAGCTCCAGCGCGGCCCGCACCGCGTCCGCGTAGCCCGTGCCGGGCTGCGGGTCGAGGTCGATCCGCAGCTCGTCGGGGTGGTCGGTGTCGTCGCGGCGCACCGGCCAGGGGTGGAACGTCAGGCAGCCGAGGTTGGCCGCCCACACCACCGCCGCGACCTCCCGGGGGCAGATCTCGTCCGCGTACCGGCCGCTGGGAAAGGAGATGCGGCCGGTCGGAATCCAGTCGGGGAGGTTCTTGGGGGCCCGTTTCTGGAAGAACGACTCCCCGCCGACGCCGTCCGGAAAGCGCTGCAGCATCGTGGGCCGGTCCCTCAGGGCGCGGACGATGCCGTCACCGACGCTCAGGTAGTAACGGGCCACGTCGTACTTGGTGAAACCGCGCTCCGGGAAATACACCTTCTCCGGGTGGGACAGCCGCACCACCCGCTCGCCGACCGAAAGTTCCACCGCGTCGCCCATGCACCCACGCTAAGGGCGGCCCTCGTGCCCCACAACACGCGCACCGGTGGGCGCGGCGGCCCGGCAAGCCGCACAATCGCGGTCATGGACCTACCGGTGATGCCCCCGCTCACACCGATGCTGGCGAAATCGGCGTCCGCCATTCCGCCGGGGATGCAGTACGAGGCGAAGTGGGACGGATTCCGGTCCGTCGTCTTCCGCGACGGCGACAGCATCGAACTGGGCAGCCGTTCCACCAAACCGCTGACCCGCTACTTCCCCGAGCTCGCCGAGGCGCTGCTGCGGCAGCTGCCGGAGCGCTGCGTGGTGGACGGTGAGATCGTCGTCATCCGGGAGGGGCGGCTGGACTTCGACGCGCTGCTGGAACGCATCCACCCCGCCGCCTCCCGGGTCGCGCTGCTGGCCGGGACCACCCCGGCGAGCTTCATCGCCTTCGACCTCCTCGCACTGGGCGAGGAATCCCTGCTGGACACCCCCCAGCACGCCCGCCGCGGGGCCCTGACGGCCGCGCTGCGCGGGGTGAGCGCGCCCCTCCACCTCGCTCCGGTCACCGACGACCCGGCGCTCGCGCAGACCTGGTTCGAGCAGTTCGAGGGCGCCGGCCTGGACGGTGTCGTCGCCAAACCGCTGAACCTCCCCTACCGGCCCGGCGAGCGCGCCATGGTCAAGGTCAAGCACGAGCGGACCGCCGACTGCGTGCTCGCGGGCCTGCGCCTGCACAAGAGCGGCCCCGTCGTCGGCTCCCTGCTCCTGGGCCTGTACGACGCGTCCGGGCGGTTGCAGCACGTCGGGGTCTGCGCGTCCTTTCCCATGCGGCGCCGCAAGGAGCTCATGAGCGAGCTGGAGCCGCTGCGCATGACCGACGCGCAGGGCCACCCCTGGGAGCAGTGGGCCGACCCGCAGGCCCAGGCCGCCGGCCGGCTGCCCGGCGGGCCCAGCCGCTGGACGGGCACCAAGGACCTGTCCTGGATCCCGCTGCGCCCCGAGCGGGTGTGCGAGGTGGCCTACGACCATCTCCAGGGCGACCGCTTCCGCCACACCACCCGGTTCCGCCGCTGGCGTCCCGACCGGGAGCCCGCCCAGTGCACCTACGCGCAGCTGGAGGAGACCGCTCACTACGACCTCGCGGACATCCTCGGCAGCTGAGCGGCCGGCGCCGTCAGTCCTGGGCGCGCTGGGTGACCGGCGCGTCCGTGCGGTCGCCGAGGAACTCGTACCAACGGTGCTGGAGGCATGCGTACCGGGTGTCCGCCTCGACCAGGCGGAGAAAGGACTCCACCGTCTCCGTCAGCCGTTGCCCGAGCCCGCTGTCGGCCAGGTCGCCGCTGTCGGTGAAGCCCTCGTGGGCCTGGGCGAGGCTGAACATGTCCGGATAGACGCGGGTACCGAGGTGTTCGAGCGGGATGCGCAGGGCCCACAGCCCGCGGTTGCCGCCGACCAGGGAGGGGGAGGCGGAGACCAGCAGCGCCTGCTTGTCCTTGAACGGCTGCGGCCGCACCCGCGACACCCAGTCGATGGCGTTCTTCAGCCCGCCGGGCACGGAGGCGTTGTACTCGGGTGAGGAGATCACGAGCGCGTCGCACGCGGCGAGCCGGTCGCGCAGCGCGAGGGCCCCTCGCGGCAGCCCTTCCGACTCCTCGGTGTCGGCGTCGTAGACCGGCATCGCGAACTCCCCCATCCGGGCGAGGTCGACGGTGGCGCCCGTCCGCTCGATCAGACGGGCCACCAGCGACGCCAGGCGGCCGTTGAGGGAGTCGCCGCGCAGCGAGGCGCCGAAGACCAGGACGCGCGTCGGTGGGGGCGGGGTGTCAGCGGCCATGGTGGGGCCCTCCTCGGCTCGGCGCCCGCGCCGCGCGGGCCGTCGGTGATGCCACGGCTCCGGCCGCGCCCGCCCCTCCCGGCCCATGATGGCGTGCAGGCCGGGAGCGGGCGAGCCGGCGCGCTGCCGCTACGCGGTGCCGGGGGTCTTGCGGGTGGTGACGTTCATCCGGTTCCAGGCGTTGACGGTGAAGATCAGCGCGATGAGATGGGCCAGTTCCTCCTCGCCGAAGTGCCGGGCGGCCTCGTCGTAGACCGCGTCCGGGACGCCGTCGGGCAGCCGGGTGACGGCCTCGGTCAGGGCGAGGGCGGCCCGCTCCCGCTCGGTGTAGACACCGGCGTCCTCCCAGGCGCTGAGCTGATAGATCCGCTCCTCGCTCTCGCCCGCCTTCCGGGCGTCACCGGTGTGGTAGTCGATGCAGTAGGCGCACCGGTTGATCTGGGAGGCGCGGATCTGCACCAGTTCGAGGAGGACGGGGTCCAGTCCCTCGCGGGCGGCGGCGTCGAGGGCCAGGACGGCCTTGAAGACCTTGGGGGCGACGGTGGCGAGGTTCATGCGCTGCGGTACCTGAAAAGTTGTCATGTCAGGAACCCTAGGTCTCCCATAGACCTGCGTTAGGGTGCATTCCCGTGTCGGATCGAGGGGTCAATTCAGCAGATCGTCCGGGCGGGCCGGCACCGGAGCCGCCGCCGGACACCGGGGCGGGGGCGGACCTCCACCTGGAGCTCTCCGGCGCGGGCACCCGGCGGGAACAGGTGATGGACGCCCTGCGGGAGGCCATCGGCTCGGGCAGGCTGGTGCCGGGCACCCGGCTGCCGCCGTACCGGACGCTCGCGACCGACCTGGGCGTCGCCCGCAACGCCGTGGGCGACGCCTACGCCGAGCTGGCCGCCGAAGGCTGGCTGACGGCCCGTCAAGGCTCGGGTACCCGGGTCGCCCCGCGCTCGGCCCCCCTCGCGGCCGCCCCCCGGCCGCGCCGCTCCCCGCCGGCCCCGCGCCGCCCGGCCCACGACCTGATGCCCAGCTCCCCGGACGCCTCCGCGTTCCCCCGGGCCGCCTGGCTGGCCTCCTCCCGCCGGGCACTGGCCGCCGCGCCCCACGAGGTCTTCGGCGTGGGCGACCCACGGGGGCGCCCCGAACTGCGCACCGCCCTGGCCGCGTACCTCGCGCGGGCCCGGGGGGTGCGGACCGCGCCGCACCGGATCGTGATCTGCGCCGGCTTCGCCCACGCGCTGCGGTTGCTGGCCGAGGTGCTGGGCGCGGGCAGCACGGTCGCGGTCGAGTCCTACGGCCTGGACTTCCACCGCTCGGTCCTGGCCGGGGCCGGGCTGGGCACCGTGCCCCTGTGGGTGGACGGGGACGGGGCGCGCGTCGAGGAGTTGCCCGGCAGCGGTGCCGGGGCCGTGCTGCTGACCCCGGCCCACCAGTTCCCCACCGGCGGGCCGCTGCACCCCGCCCGCCGGGCGGCGGTCGTCGACTGGGCGCGCGCCGCGGGCACCTTGGTGCTGGAGGACGACTACGACGGGGAGTTCCGCTACGACCGGCAGCCGGTCGGCGCGCTCCAGGGCCTGGACCCCGACCGGGTGGTGTACCTCGGGTCGGTCAGCAAGAGCCTCTCCCCCGCCCTGCGGCTGGGCTGGATGGTCCTGCCGGACCGGCTCGTCGAAGAGGTCCTCGCGGTGAAGGGGCCGCGCGAGCTGTGGTCGGGGGCCCTGGACCAGCTGACGCTCGCGGACTTCCTCACCTGCGGCGCCTACGACCGCCACCTGCGCCGGATGCGGCAGAGCTACCGGCGGCGCCGGGACCGCCTGGTGGCCGCCCTCGCCGAGCAGGCCCCGCACATCGAGGCCGGCGGCATCGCCGCCGGCCTGCACGCCGTCCTGCGGCTGCCCCCGGGCACGGAGGAGCGGACGCTGCGCGCGGCCGGGCGGCAGTGCCTGGCCCTCGACGGGCTCGGCCCCTACCGCCACCCGGACAGCGCGATGCCGGCCCGCGACGGGCTGGTCATCGGGTACGGCACGCCGCCCGACCACGCGTTCGCCCCGGCGCTGCGCGCGCTGTGCCTCGCGCTGCCGGAGGCGCCGTGAACGTCAGACCTCCAGCTCCGCCTCGATGCGCTTGAGCTGGTGGCGGGCCATCGCCAGGTTGGCGCGCTTGGAGTCGAGGACCAGGTAGAGGAAGAGGCCGCTGCCGCCGCGGCCGGTGAGGAGCCTGATCAGGTGGTACTGGCCGCCCAGGGTGATGAGGATGTCCTCGATGCTGTCCTGGATGTTGAGCATCTCCATCGTGCGCAGCTTGGCCCGCACGACGTCGGTGTTGCCCGCGGCGGCGACGTTGAGGTCCAGCGACTGGGAACCGCCCAGGGTGCCCAGGGCCATGCCGCTGCCGTAGTCGACGAGCGCCACGCCGATGGCCCCCTCGATCGAGCCCATCGCGTCCTTCAGGGCCATTTCGGTGTTCGCCACAGTGTCTTCGCTTTCCTTGTCGGGGACGTGCTTCTTGCCGGAGTCGTGCGGGACGTGAGGGCAACGGGCCTACGGGGATGCGTGGGCGCGCGGTGCCGCCGGGTCATTCCTGTCGCTGGCGCTCCAGGGCGCCGTCGACCAGCGCGGCGATGCGCGGTCCGGCGCGGCGGGCCTCCAGGTTCAGCCGGCCGACGTTGGCGTCGGCGGCGGCCAGGAGGGTCAGCACGCTCGACGTGCCGGCCGCGTAGGTCGCCACGTAGCCGCCCTCGCCGGTGACGAGCAGCTCGCGGAACCCGCCCTGGCCGGCGGCCGTCGTCAGGCGCGAGCCCACGCCCAGCGCGGCGGCGGTCAGGGCGGCCAGCCCGTCGGGTTCCGTGTCGGTGACGAGGTGGGCGATCACCAGCCCGTCCGTGCTCGCCACCATCGCACCCGTCAGGTGCGGTACGCGGACCCGTAGTCCCTGGAGCTCGGCGAGCACCTCGGGTGCGGCGGTCATCGACTGCCTCCTTCCGGCGAACTGCCTCAGAGCGCGCCTCATCATGGGATCGGTCGGGCCCGGCTCGTGCGGTGCGGCACGGTCACAGGACGGGTCACAGGGCCTCCAGGGCGTCGCGGATCCGGTACAGCAGGGAGATCTCCGGGACGGCGCCGGCGCCCGGCGGCGTCCCGCGCGCCCGTGCCGGGGTGCCGGCCCCGCGGGCCGCGCCGGTTTCGGGGGTCCGGACCAGGCCCGCCGCCGCGAGCCGCCGGACGTCGAAGAGGGTGGTGAAGGCGGGGCGGCCGAGCGCCCGGGCGATCTGCACCGGGGTCCGTATCCCGTCGGCGGCGTCCAGGACGGCGCGGCGGCCGCACGTCGGCCCGGCCTGCCCGGGCCCGCACGCGGCGGTGCCGGGGACGGGGACGACCGGGGCGGCGTCGACCTCCGGGCGCGGCCAGGCCCGCTCCAGCAGCTGCCTGCGCCGGCGCATCTCCCGCTGGAGGAGCGGCACGGGGACCGGGCGGACCGGGCCGAACCAGTGCCGGGCGTGGGCGAGGAACCGGTCCGGGGCGGGCTGGTCGCGGTCGAGCGGGGAGAGGATGAAGTAGGCGGCGTCGAACAGGGCGCTGAGGTGGCACAGTTCCAGCTCGCCGCGGCTCAGCCGGCCGCGCTCGACGAGGAGGGCACCGGCCCGGTAGTCGGGGCCGCCCTGTTCCACCGCCTCGTCCCACGCCGCGGCCGGCAGCCTTCCGCTCGCCGTCAGCCGCCATCCGACGTCGGGGACGGCCGGGCTCTCGGCGTGCACGACGGCGCCGTCGGCGAGGTAGAGCGCGCCGGCCCGGCCGTGGAGCGCGCCGGTGGCTCTCGCGGCGGCGAGCCGGTCCAGGGTGGTGTCCGCGGCTGCCGGGTCCGGCGCCGCGTCCGGGGGGCCCGGCGGGGCGGTCACGCCGGCACCAGCCGGGAGGCCAGGTCCTTGAGGCGGAAGAGGGCCACCGCGAGATTGGCCTCGGCGCGGTCGAGCCAGAGGTAGAGGAAGACGCTGCTGTCGAAGGACGTCGCCACGAAGCGGATCAGGTGGTAGCTGCCCCGCGCGGTGACGATCAGCTCCTCGACCGGGCCGGCTTCGGGGGCGGCGTGGGTGAACGCGCCGTTCTCGAAGGCGAGCCGGGCCAGTTCGGCGGCTGCGGCGGCGGCGCCCTCGTGGTCGTGCTCCGGCCCGCTGCCGGCGGTGCCCAGGGTCAGTCCACTGGTCCAGTCGACGAGGCTGACGCCCCGTGCCCCCGGGATGGCCATGGCCTCGGCCAGGCACCCGTCTATACCGGTCACACGATCCTCTCCAGCCACGCGACGACAGCCGAGCCGTCGCGAATCCGTTCGAGTGGCGATTACCAGTGGCGTGTCTCCTGCGACGGAAGGTAATCGATGCCGGGAAGCCGGGGTATGAGTTTTGGCATTTTCATCCGGCACATCTACGGGTGGCTATGGCCGGATACGGACGGTCGGTCATGGCCGGACGATCCCTCGCCACCGCGCCCGGGGCCCGCCGCCCGGATCCCCCGGGCCCCACCCGGCGCGCCCGCGCGGACGTTCCGGCACGAAGCGGTCAGGTCCCGGCCGGGTCGGGGCCCGGGACCGCAGGGATCCGGCCGGGCGCGTCAGGCGCGTTCCCGTCGCGGAGGGCGGGCCGTCCCGCCCGTGACACCGATTCCGGTTTGCCGCCCGGGCCGGACGGAGAGCGATCCCGCGACGCACGTCCACGAGGCCGGAGGTGCCACGTCAGCGCGATGCCCGCCCTTTTGCCCCGGCAGCTGCCGGGGCCGTCGGGGGAAACCGTTCCGCCGGCCGACTCGTTGGTCCGTCCGTCATGAGAACACCCCTTCCTCCGTGGCGCCGGCCGGCCCGGCACTCCCGGGCGGCCCGGTCCCGGCCGGCCCGCGCGCTGGTCGCCGTCGCCCTCGCCACGACCTGCGCCTTCCTGCCGCCCGCGCCGCAGCCCGCCACCGGCCCGCCCCGCGTCGTGTCGGTGCGTCCCGCGACGGCGCTGAACGAGGCGTTCACCCGGTACGCCGACGACCCCGCCCTGCCCAGCCACTGGACGGGCGGCGACAGCACCTACTCCGTGCCGACGCCCCGCGGACAGCTGTGGATCTTCTCCGACACCTTCCTCGGCACGGTGCGTCCCGACGGCTCCCGCTCCCCCGTCAGCGGCGACGGCGGGACCACACCGTTCGTCCGCAACAGCTTCGTGCTCCGCGACCGCGGCGGCCCGCACACGGTCACCGGGCGCGACGGCGCCGGCCGCCCCGCGTCGCTGGTGTCCGACACCCGCGACGACCACTGGTACTGGGCGCGGGCCGGCCTCCCCGACGGGCCCGGGGTGGCGGTCGTCTACGCCCGCTACGCCCGCACGGGCACCGGCCCGCTGGACATCGCCTGGCGCGGGAACGTCCTGGCCAGGTTCGCCCCCGGCCGGCTCTCCCGGCCGCGGTCGCTGACCCCGCTGCCGTCCTCCGCCCGGATCTCCTGGGGCGCCTGGCTGGACCGGCAGAGCCACTACACCTACGTCTACGGCACCGAGAAGGCCGCGGGCCCCGGCAACCACCTCCACCTGGCCCGCGTCGCCGGAGGGGACCTGCGCCGGCCCTGGCGGTTTCGGACCGCGGAGGGGACCTGGTCCCCCGACGAGAGGCGCGCCGCCCGCCTGACCGGGCCGGGCGGCGCGGCGCTGCTCACCTCCGACGAACTCAGCGTCGTCCGCCACGGCTCCTGGTACGCCCTGGTCACCCAGCGGGTGGACGAACCGTTCAGCGCGGAGACGCAGATCGCGTGGTCCCGCGCGCCCGGTGGCCCGTACACCCGGCCGCGGACGGTCTTCACGGCGCCGGAGGCCGGGCCCCGGGGCACCTACCGCAACGCGAACGTGTTCGCCTACAACCCCCACGAGCACCCGGAGCTCGCCCGCGCCGGAGAGCTCGTCCTCTCCTACAACGTCAACAGCCTCGTGCCGGACGACGTCGTCCGCCGCGCGGACATCTACCGGCCCCGGTTCCTCCGCCTCACCCTGACGCGACCGGCCCGGTAGGCCCGCCCGTCCGGTGTGCCCGAGAACCGGCCGGGTTGCGGTGACGTCTCCCACCCTGTCCCCACTCCTGCCCGAGCGGGGACCGCCGGGGCCGCCGGACGGCTCGTGCGAGGCTGTGGGCGGACGACGCGGACAGGGGACGACGGTGGGCGAGATAGGCAGCAGGTGCGACGGGACGGACGCGCGGGCCGTTCCGTACGGGGGGACGCGGTCGGTCCTCCGCCCGCGGGGGCTGGTGGACCTGCGCGCGGAGCACGGCGCTCCCCTAGCACTGGGCTATCCGGCGGGGGCCGTGGTGGTCGTCTCCGGTCTGCCCGGCAGCGGCAAGAGCACCTTGTTGCGTCGCTGGTCGCAGGCGGCGCCCGCCGTCGACCCGCGGGACGTGCACGTCGCGTGCGAAGCGGTGATGCCGGCCGCCCTGCCGTACGCGGTGTACCGGCCCTGGGCCCGGTTCGAGCACTTCCGCCGGCTGCGGGCGGAGGTGCGCCGCGGTGGCCCGTTCCTGGTCCATGACTGCGGCAGCCGGGCGTGGCTGCGCCGCTGGCTCGCCCGGGAGGCGGGCCGGCAGGGGCGGGAGCTGCACCTGGTGCTGCTGGACGTCGGGGCGGCCGAGGCCCTCGCCGGCCAGGACGCCCGGGGCCGCTGGGCCCCCCGGCGCGTCTTCGCCCGGCACCGGCGCGGCCTGGACCGGCTGCTGCACGCGCTCGCCGCGGGCGCGCGAACGGGCTCCGGCACGGTTCCGGTCCCGGCCCTGGTGGCGGAGGCCGCGTCGGTGGTGCTGCTGGACCGGGTGTCGCGGGAGCGCGTGGCGGCGGTGGAGTTCGGCTCGTGCCGTCACCTGCCGCTGCCGTCCCGGGAGGCCCCGCCCTCGGGTGCGCGGGTGGCCTGAACACCCGTCGGCCCGTCAGCCGCCGGTGGTGTGCGGCCATTTGCCGGGCCTCGTCCCTTCGTAGGTGAGCCAGCGGGCATCAGGAACCGGGCGACCGGCCCGACGGTGAGCGCGTACGGCACCGTGCCGGCGCCGGCCGGCCCGCCGGGCAGCCGTCCCGGGGCCGGCACGGTCACCTCGATCAGGGTGTCGTCGACGAGACCCCCGGCCGGCCCGGCCCTCGACGTCCCCGCGCCGCCGCCCTTGGCATCTCGCACCCCGCCCGGCGGTGTCGGCCAGGTGATCACCGTCGGCTCGATGAGCAAGACCCACCACCGTGGCGGCGGCCGTGGCCGGGCACCCCCGGTGGGCCTGGCGGCTGCCGCCGGGAGGGCTGCCCCTGTGGGTCGGCCCGGGCGGGCCCGTCGCCCCGGCACTGGCCGGGCGGGCCCTGGAGTACGGGGTGCGCATCGAGGGCGGCACCCACCGCGCCACCGACCCGGGCGTCTTCGAGCAGCGTGAGAGATCCCCGGCCAACCGGCCGCGGCACGCGGCTAGTTACGGGCGATCAGCAGCACGAGACCCGCCGCCACGGCACCGAAGGCCACGGCGGCGACGCCGTGGAAGAGGCGGTGCGCCCGCAGGACGGGCAGCAGGTGGTCCACGGCGTAGCGGCCCGGACCGGCGAAGGCGAGGCACACGGCGGCGGCGAGCAGGACCAGGTCGTATTCGATGCCGGCCGGGGCGAAGAACCCGCCGCCCGCCTTGACGGCCATCGCGTTGATCATGATGCCCACGACGGCCGCCGCCGAGAGCGGGGTGAGCAGGCCGAGGAAGAGGCCCGCGCCGCCCACGACCTCGGTGAGGCCCGCGACCACGGCCATGGCCTTGGGGGCCGAGTAACCGCTCTCCGCGAAGCCGTGACCCGTGGCGTCAAGGCCCTGGCCGCCGAACCACCCGAACAGTTTCTGGGCGCCGTGCGCGGCCATCGTGAGACCGACCATGCAGCGCAGCAACAGGAGGCCGACGTCATAGCCGTGCTGTGACGAGGAGGCGGCGGACGCCGGGGCGAGCAAGGGCGCGGTGTAAGAACGCATGGAACGGTCGGAATACGACATGGGGGATCTCTCCTGCTTTCCGGGTCTCCTATGCATACTGCGCTTTCCGGACAATTTGCGGTACGAAGATCCCGTTCTCCGTGCGGAAAACCGCCATCGGTACAGGTCGACGCGGGCCACGGCAGGGCACGAGGAGCCGGGCTCGCCCGGCGTGTCGCCACCGGAAGGGGGCGCGGTCCGGCGGACGGGCCCGGCGCGCCGCCGTGGGACCGGCGCTCCCGCCCGGCCACGTCCGCTCGATGATAGGCCCGTACCAATGCCGCGCTGAAGCCCCTGGAGCCCCTGGCGTCCAATCTTGACGGCCGGCCGGTCCGGGAGCCCCGGTCCGCGTGCGCCTGCGGGGCTAGGAACGGCCCCGGGCGGGGTATCCCATGGGAGTGCGGCCGGTTGCTCACAACGTTCCGAACTCCGTGCGCCGAGGGAACCCGGAAGGATGATGCCCCGCTGAGCGGGCATTTCCTGACTGTTTTCACCGCGTTCCCGGGTGCAGAATTTCCGTCAGAGGCGGTGTGTGATGAACTGCTCCAACTGCGGTGCGCAGATGCGCCAAGGGCCGAACGGTGACTGGGCTTGCGCCAATTGTGGAGGTACTGGATGACTGACGCCGATGATTTTCCGCCCACGGATGCCGGGCTGATGCACTGCGCGCACTGCGGCTGGTCCGTCCAGGAGGGGCCGGCCGGAGGCTATGTCTGCGGTCAGTGTTTCCACACGGTGGAGCCGCAGCGGACAGGGCCGCCCGAAAGCGTGTGACACCAGCACAGCGCACCGTCATTCCGACGCGGCAGGGGATCCGGCACCCGCCCGGCCGGCCCGGCCCGCCCCGAGGGCGCGCCCGGTCGGCCGGGCGGTCGGCGTGCCGTCGCGCGACCCGGTGACCGAGGGGAATCGCCTGGTCACCGGTGCGGCGGTTGCGGATGCGCGAAGCCCGGGGCACGGCGATTCTGAAAGCGTCCGGCGCTTCACCAGGAAGGGCGAGCCATGTCGATCCGGGACAGGATCAAGAGTGTGATCAAGAGCCATCACGACCGGACGGTCGACGAGGCGGCCGGCCGGGCCCGGGAACACCGGCGGACGGACGAGGAGCGGCTCGATGACGTGCGGCGGATGGCCGACGAGGACGTCGAGCCCCGCGACTGGCCGGAGCAGGGCGGCGGCCACCCGCACCGGCACTGAGGCCGGGGCGGGTGAGCCGGGGCAGCAGGTCAGAGCGTCCCGGAGCGCGCCATGGCCGTCACCGTGCCCGTGAGGGTCCGCCGGAAGGCGGTGGTGGTACGGCGGGCCTCCTCGGTGTCGACGTAAATGGAGTTCACGTACAGGCCCGTGGCATTGCGGTGGAACCAGAAGTTGATGCCGTTGGAGCGTGACGCCCACACGTGCATCGTGGGCCGCCACTGCGGGTGGTGCTCCCCGCCGGGACACTTGCGGAAGTCCATGTAGGAGAAGAAGTTGACGGGAAACGGCCAGGACCGCAGCTTGAAGTGGTGCGGGGCCAGGAGCTCCCACGCCTTGACGAAGGGGATGTCGATGTTGCGCATCATCTCCGTGAAGCCGGCCCGCACCCCCGCCAGGACCTCCGGGAAGTCCTTGTCCTCCGCGACGGAGAACTCCAGGGGCATCGTATTGACGAACCAGCCCATGGAGTGCGTCCAGGAGCCGCGGCCCCGCTCGCTGACCGGCATGAGGCACCGGTAGTCGCCGGGCCCGCCCGACCGCCGCAAGGAGACGGCCAGGGCTGCCAGAAGGCCCATGAACAGCCTGCCGCCGGCGTCGCGGCAGCGGGTCTCCAGCACCCCCACCTCGTGGTCGTCCAGCAGCTTCTCGGACTCGTTCACGGTCGGGTAGGTGCGGCCCGGCTCGACGCCCAGCTCCAGCGGGAACTTCGGGAAGAACCCGCCGTTGCGCGCGATGAACGCCTTCCAGTACGCGAGCCGGTCGTCGTCGGCGCCGAGCGTCAGGTAGCGGCGGCGCTGCTCGTGGCCGAAGTCGAGGTAGCTGCCCGCCGCGGGGAGCCCCGCCTCGCCGTTCCGGCTGAGCGCCGCGTAGGCGGTCTCGATGTCGTTCACGGCGTTCGGCATCGACATGCCGTCGGAGACGATGTGGTCGAAGCAGAGGTAGACCGTCGAGGAGTGCTCCCGCACCACGGCGCCCATCACGAGCAGGGGCCAGGAGAGGGTGTCGATGCCCTTCTCGAAACGGTCGGCCAGGTAGGAGCGGAGCTCGGCGGTGGAGCCGGAGATGCCCACGTCGGCGCACTCCAGCGCGATGTCGTCGGGCCCGAGGACCTCGCACCCCAGGTCGCCGGCCAGTCGGCGGAACTCGCAGCGCAGCACCTCGTGCCGCCGCACGAACAGCAGCAGGGCCGCTTCCAGGGCGGGCCGGTCGAGCTTGCCGGGGAGCTCACAGGTGATGGCGATCCAGCTGGAGAGGGGGTCGTTCACCTCCCTTGCCTCCTGGGCCACGGCGAAGTGCTTGTCCTGGTTGAACGACGCGCTTCTGCCGGGCTCCTCGCGGGGGGCGGGGAGCCTTCTCCTGCTGGACCGCAGGTTCCACTCCACGAGGTGCCCGGGCTCGATGTCGAGCCGTGCCAAAGGAATCTGCAGCATGTTCACTCTCACTTACGACGACTGCAGCGCGAGCCGGTGCTCTTCGGATTCCATCGGGCGAGCGATCCGCTCCACCCCGGCTCGGCGAGGGGAACACCTGCGGTTCACGCCCGGTGATCAGCCGCTCGGGAGGTGGCCGAACGACCCGCCCGGCCGGAGCTACGGACCGTTCAGCCCCGCCGCCCTCGCGGCCGACATCTCAACAACGACGCCGGGTCGAACGGGTGACGGCCATGACCGAGAACTTCCTCGGGGTTTCCACCGCGACCCTTCTGCCGCCAATTCTGGTGATCCGCAAGGTTTCTGTGTATTGCCGAGTGTCTGTTGAGGCCATTGATACGCACTGACAGCACCTGATGTCCATTGATGTCACTGTTCTTTCCGGTTTCCCACGTCCGAGTGGTTTGCCATTGTTCGTCAGCGGCACGGGGAGACGCTGCGGCATCGTGCAACCGCTCGCCACCGCCGCACCCCAAGTACCCCACGGGAGAATCGAGTTGACCGCCGAGGCCGCCGACAGCACCGCCGACCGGGCCGCCGGGGGCACCGGCGGCAAACCTGACGAGCAATTACACTTCCGCTCCCCCACCCTGGCCGCCTTCGACAAGAGCCCCCTCACCACCCGGTCGATGGGCAGGCGCCTGCCCCAGCTGGTACGGAAGGCCCTGGCGCTGGCCTGGCGGGTGGACCGGCGGGCCGTGGTGATGCTGCTCACCTGTCAGGTGCTCTCCGGCGCGTTCGAAGCGTTCGGACTGCTGGCCACCACCCGTACGATCACCGCGCTGATCACCCCCTCGGGGCCCGTCGAGGACCGGCTGCTGGGCGCGCTGCCCTCCCTGGCGGCGCTCGCCGGGGCGGCGGGGGTGCGCGCGCTGCTCGGCATCGCCGTCACCAGCATCTCCGGCCGCCTCTCGCCGCGGATCTCGCGCGAGGCCGAGATGCGGATGCTCGACGCGGCGATCCACACCGAGCTCGCGGCCTACGACCACCCCGGGTTCAACGACAAGCGCGAGGCGGCGGACCGCGGCGCCAACGTGGCCCAGGACCTGCTGACGGAGTCCCAGGACCTGATGGCCTGCCTGGCGTCGCTGGTCGCCGCCGCCGGAGTGGTGACGCTCCTGCACCCCCTCCTGCTGCCGCTGCTCGTGCTGGCCACCCTCCCCCAGGGCGTGACGAGCGTGAAGGGCGCCCGCGTCCACTACCTGACCTCGCGCGCCCTGAGCGCCGACCGCCGCGTCCTGAGCCACCTGCGGTGGTACGCGACCGACAAGAGCTTCGCGGACCAGCTGCGCTCGGGCACCATGGCCGCGTTCCTCCTCGGCCGGTACCGCGCGATCGGCGACCGCATCGACAGCGCGACCGACCGGGCCGTGCACCAGGGCGCGCGCTACGCCCTCCTGGGCGCGACGGCGGGCGGGCTCGCCTCCGGGCTGGTGTGGGTGGCGCTGGCGCTGCTGCTGGGCTCGGGGCGGATGTCCGTCGCGTCGGCGGGGACGGCCGTCTTCGCCCTGCGCACGGTCGGGGCGTCCCTGCGGGGCATGGTCGCCTACGGCACGCGCCTGTTCCGGACCGGGCTGTACCTGGACGACTGGGCGGAGTTCATCGAGGAGGCCGGCGGCCACCGGATCGCGCGCGGCTCCAAGGTCCCCGGGGCCCCGCTGAGCGTGCGGGCCGAAGCGCTCACCTACTGCTATCCCGGCACGGACCGGCCGGCCCTGGAGAAGGTCAGCCTGGAGGTGCGGCGCGGCGAGGTCCTGGCCCTCGTCGGGGAGAACGGCTCGGGCAAGACCACGCTCAGCAAGCTGCTGGCGGGGCTCTACCTCCCCACGGACGGGGCGGTGACCTGGGACGGCCTGGACACCGCCGACCTCGAACCCCACGCGATGTGGAAGCAGACGGGGGTGGTCCCGCAGGACTTCGCGCACTGGCCCATGTCGGCCCGCGAGAACATCACCCTCGGCCAGCCCCACAGCGGTGACGACGCCGTGCTGCGGGCCGCCGCGTACGCGGGCGCCGACGAGGTCGTCGGCGGGCTGCGCAGCGGGCTCGACACCCTGCTGGCCCGCGAGTGGTTCGGCGGGGTGGACCTCTCGGGAGGGCAGTGGCAGCGCATCGCCATCGCCCGGGCCTTCTACCGCCCCGCGGGGCTCCTGGTGATGGACGAGCCGACGAGCGCCCTCGACGCCCGGGCGGAGCACCGCATCTTCACCGGTCTGCGGAAGATCGCCGAGGACCGGGCGGTCGTGCTGGTCACCCACCGGCTGGCGAATGTCGCCGTCGCGGACCGCATCGTGGTGCTGGACCACGGCCGGATCATCCAGCAGGGCACGTACGGCGAACTGGTCCGCGCGCCCGGCCTCTTCCGTGAGCTGTGGCAGCTGCAGAACGACCGGGCCGCAGCCGCCCCGCACTCCCCCGCGCCCTGACCCGGGGGCGGCGCGCGGTCGGGCCGCCGGGTCAGGAGCCGGGCTCAGGACGCTTGAGGCAGCGGCCGCGGTCCCGCGGTGATGACGGTGTCGAGGAGCGAGGCCGAGCTCTGGAGCTCACGGATCGCCTCGGTGATCCGTTCCCGCTCCCGTGCCAGCTGGGCGACGAGGTCCGGGCACGTGGCCACGAGACGGTCCTCGTCGGTGCGGATGCAGGGCAGGACCTGGGCGATCAGGGCGGTCGGGAGCCCGGCGGTGAGCAGGCAGCGGATGCGGCGGACCGTCTCCACGTCGGACTCGCTGTAGACCCGGTACCCGCTGGGCAGGCGCTGGGGGGTGAGCAGCCCTTGCTGCTCGTAGTAGCGCAGCAGCCGTTCATGGACTCCGGTGCGCCGGACCATGTCCTTCATACGCATGTGCTGCCCCTCCTCGCCGTGTGACGCGACCCTGACACAGGTGTCGGAGTTTAGCGCGCCGGCTCCGGCCGTCTTTCGCCCTCATGAACCGTGCACGCTCATGAACCGTGCAAGGAAACCGTCCATTCCCCCGCAAGGCGCGGTCGGCACAGTGGTCAGTGCTCACCGAACAGCCCGTCGGTTCCCTGCTGTCCTGCATGCGGGCACACGCCCGGCACAGCCGTGGACCGTTCTTCCGCAGAGGAGCTGTCATGTCCCGTGTCTCCACCGGCCGGACGACCGGCCCGACCGCCGCCCACGCGCTGCTGCGACGGCTCCACGACCACGGGGTGCGCACCGTGTTCGGGGTGGTCGGCCGGGAGGCCGCGTCGATCCTCTTCGACGAGGCGGACGGCATCGAGTTCGTCCTGACCCGGCACGAGTTCACCGCCGGGGTCGCGGCCGATGTGCTGGCCCGCATCAGCGGCCGGCCGCAGGCGTGCTGGGCCACGCTGGGCCCCGGGATGACCAATCTGTCCACGGGGGTCGCCACCTCCGTACTCGACCGGTCGCCGGTCATCGCGCTCGCCGCCCAGTCCGAGTCGCACGACATCTTCCCCAACGACACCCACCAGTGCCTGGACTCGGTGGCGGTCATGCGGCCGCTGACCAAGTACGCGGCGGAGCTCCGGCGCCCCGACGACATCACCGACCTGGTGGACTCGGCGGTGGCGGCGGCGATGACCGAGCCGGTCGGGCCCGGTTTCCTCTCCCTGCCCGTCGATCTCCTCGGCGGCGCGATCGACACCTCGCTGCCGCGTCCCGCGGCCAGAACCCCGGCCAAGCCCCTCGGCGCGGCCGAGGACGGCTGGCAAGAGGCCGCGCACAGGGCCGCGGAGCTGGTCGGGGCGGCGCGGCACCCCGTGCTGGTCGTCGGCGCGGCCGCGATCCGCTCCGGTGCGGTGCCCGCCGTCCGCGCGCTGGCCGAGCGGCTGAACCTGCCGGTCATCACCACGTACAACGCCAAGGGCGTGCTGCCGCACGGGCACGAGCTGAACTACGGCGCGGTCACCGGCTACATGGACGGCATCCTGTCCTTTCCCGCCCTGGAGAGCCTGTTCGGGCCGGCGGACGTGGTCCTCACCCTCGGCTACGACTACGCCGAGGACCTGCGGCCGTCGATGTGGCGGCGCGGCGGGGCCAAGACGACGATCCGCGTGTCGCCCACGGCCAACCCGGTGCCCCGGGTCTACCGCCCGGACGTCGACGTCGTCACCGACGTGCTGGCCTTCGTGGAGCACCTCGACCGGCACACCGCCGGCGTCGCGCCGAAGAACGCGCACGACATCGCGCCGCTGCGGGAACGGATCGCCGAGTTCCTGGCCGACCCCCGGACGTACGACGACGGCATGCGGGTGCACCAGGTGATCGACTCCATGAACACCGTGATGGCGGAGACCGCCGAGGCCGGCGAGGGCACGATCGTCTCCGACATCGGATTCTTCCGCCACTACGGAGTGCTCTTCGCCCGGGCCGACCAGCCGTTCGGCTTCCTCACCTCCGCCGGCTGCTCCAGCTTCGGCTACGGCATCCCGGCGGCCATAGGGGCCCAGCTCGCGCGGCCCGGGCAGCCGACCTTCCTCATCGCGGGCGACGGCGGCTTCCACTCCAACAGCGCCGATCTGGAGACGATCGCCCGGCTCGACCTGCCCATCGTCACGGTCGTCGTCAACAACGACGCCAACGGCCTGATCGAGCTGTACCAGAACCTCGGGCACCGCCGCAGTTACGACCCGGCGGTGAAGTTCACCGGCGTCGACTTCACGGCGCTCGCCCGCGCCAACGGCGTCGAGGCGGTCCGGGCCGGGACGCGGGAGGAGTTACTGGCCGCGCTGCGCAAGGGCACGGGGCTCGGGCGGCCGTTCCTGATCGAGGTGCCGGTGGCCTACGACTTCCCGGCCGGCGGCTTCGGCGCCCTGAGCGTCTGATCATGGTGGCGAACCTTCCCCCCGCCACCGGCTTCCTGGCCGAGATCCGCCAGGACGGCGGCCGGCCCCTGGCACCGGTCTTCGCCTCCCTCGGCCGCCGGGCCACGCTGCGGAAGCGGACGGGCGACCAGAGCCTGCGCACCGTTCTGCTGCACTCCGGGGCCCCCGACGGGGCACATGCCCACGCCCGGGGCAGGACGCTGGTGCTCGCCGGGGAGCTGTACAACCGGGCCGAGCTGCTCCGGCTGCTGCCCGGCCGCGCCCTGCCGGGCAGCGACGCCGCTGTCGTCCTCGCCCTCTTCGACCTCTACGACGTGCACGCCTTCCGGCTGCTCAACGGGCGCTTCGCCGCGCTGGTCGCCGCCCCCGGGCGGGCCGTTCTCGCCACTGATCACGCGGGCTCGGTGCCCCTCTACGTCTCCGCCGCCCCGGGCAGGGTGCTGGCGGCGACGGAGGCGAAGGCGCTGCGGGATGCCCCCGGGGGGCGGCCCGTCGCCGCCCGGCCGGTGCGCGGGCTGCCCGGCACCCACCAGGTCCCGGCCGGCACGGTGCTGGACGTCGACGTGGCCACCGGGACGTGCGGCGCCCACCGCACGTGGGCGCCGTCGCCGGCCCGCCGGACCATGCCGGAGGAGGAGGCGGCCGGGGCCGTCCGCCGGGCCCTGGAACGGGCGGTGCGGGTCCGCGCGGGCGAGGGCACGCCCCTGGTGGTGCTCTCCGGTGGCATCGACTCCTCCGGCGTCGCGGCGCTGGCCGCCCGACGGGCGGCCGGGCGGATCGACACCGTCTCGATGGGCACCGAGGAGGCCCACGAGTTCGCGCAGGCGCGCGTCGTCGCCGCGCACATCGGCTCAGCGCACCGGGAGGTCACCATCCCGGCCGCCGAGCTGCTGCGCCGGCTCCCGCACACGGTCTGGGCGGCCGAGTGCCCCGACGCGGACATCGTCGAGTACCTGCTGCCGCTGACCGCGCTGTACCTGCGGCTGGGGGACCCGGGCCGGCGCGTCCTCACCGGCTACGGGGCCGACATCCCCCTCGGCGGCATGCACCGCGAGGACCGGCTGCCGGAGCTGGACACGGCCGTCTGCCGCGACATGGACACCTTCGACGGGCTGAACGAGATGACGCCGGTCCTCTCCGCGGTCGGCGGCCACTGGTCCACCCACCCCTACTGGGACCGCGACGTCCTCGACCTGCTGGTGTCGCTGGAGGCCGGGCTGAAGCGCCGGCACGGGAGGGACAAGTGGGTGCTGCGCGCCGCCCTGGCCGGCGTCCTGCCGCACGAGGTCGTCGTCCGCCCCAAGCTCGGCGTGCACGAGGGGTCGGGCACCGCCTCGTCCTTCACCCGGCTGCTGACGGACGCCGGCGTCCCGGGTGACCGGGTGCGGCACGCCAAGGCGCTGGTCGTCCGGGAACTGTTCGACCTCGTCGTCGCCGGCGGCCGGCACCCGGACGAGGTGGTGACCGGCGCCGTGGTGGAGCTGGTCACCGCCCGGCTGGCCTCCGGCACCCGCCCCGCGCCGACGCGACTGCCGTAGACCGGACCGCACCGCAAGGAGGGACCTCACCGTGGAACGCGTCGACACCGCCGTTTCGCCCCGCTACGCACAGATCTCCACGTTCATGCGCCTGCCCCACGACCCGTCGCCCCGGGGCAAGGACGTCGTGGTCATCGGCGCTCCCTACGACGGCGGCACCAGCTACCGGCCCGGGGCGCGCTTCGGCCCGCGCGCCGTGCGGAACGAGTCCGGGCTCATCCACGGGGTGGGCATCGACCGCGGGCCCGGCACCTTCGACCTGATCGACTGCGCCGACGCCGGGGACATCGACCTGACCCCGTTCAACATGCACATCGCGATGACCACCGCCCAGGAGCGGCTCGGCGGCCTGCTCGCCGAAAACGCCGCCTTCCTCATGATCGGCGGCGACCACTCGCTGACCCTGGCCGCGCTGCGCGCCGTCGCGGGCAAGCACGGGCCGGTCGCCGTCCTGCACCTGGACGCGCACTCCGACACCAACCCCGCCTTCTACGGCGGCGAATACCACCACGGCACCCCCTTCCGGCACGCCATCGACGAGAAGCTCGTCGATCCGCGGCGCATGGTGCAGATCGGGATCCGGGGCCACAACCCGCGGCCCGACTCGCTGGACTACGCCCGCGGGCACGGGGTGCGGATCGTCACCTCCGACGAGTTCTGCGCGCTCGGCCCCGGGGCCGCCGGACAGCTGGCGCGCGAACACCTCGGCGACGGGCCGGTCTACGTGTCGGTGGACATCGACGTCGTGGACCCGGCGTTCGCCCCGGGCACCGGCACCCCCGCCCCGGGCGGACCCACCTCGCGCGAGGTGCTCGCCCTGCTGCGCGGCACCGGCGATCTGCGCCCGGTGGGCTTCGACGTCATGGAGGTCTCACCGCTCTACGACCACGGCGGCATCACCGCCGTGCTGGCCGCCGAGATCGGCGCCGAACTCCTCCACCAGTACGCCCGCGCACACACCCGGGAAAGGAAGTACCCGTGACCGTTCTGCACTGCTCCGCACACGCCGCGGACCTGCTCGCGCTGGCCGCGCGACTGCCCCGGACCCCCCGCGAGGACCTGTACGGCTTCTTCGACGCGGCGCACGCGGCCGCCGCGGAACTCCCGGAGCCCCTGGCGGGGGCGCTGGACGCGTTCCGCGCCGGTGGCAGCCCCGACGGGTACCTGCTGCTGCGCGGTCTGCCGGTGGAGGAGGACGGCGACCTGCCGCCCACCCCCGAGCGCACCCCCGCCCCGGCGGACCGCCCGCTGCTGAGGCTGGAGGCCGCGCTCGCGATCGTGGGCCGCCGCCTGGGCCTGCACACCGGCTACCGCGAACTGCGCTCCGCCTCCGTGTTCCAGGACGTCTACCCCTCGCCCGGCGCCCACCACCTCTCCTCCGAGACCTCGGAGACCCTGCTGGAGTTCCACACGGAGATGGCGTACCACGTGCGCCAGCCGAACTACGTGCTGCTCGCCTGCTCCCGGGCGGACCACGAGCGCAGGGCGGCCACCCTGGTGGCGTCGGTCCGCAAGGCGCTGCCCCTCGTACCCGGCGACGTCCGCGCGCACCTCTTCGACCGGCCCGTGCCCTGCCGCGTGGACGTCGCCTTCCGCGGCGGCGTCGAGGTTCCCGGGGCCGTCGCCGGCGTCAAGCCCCTCTACGGCGACCCGGAGGACCCGTTCCTCGGGTACGACCGTGAGCTGCTCGCTCCGCGGGACCCTGCCGACGCCGCAGCCCTCGCCGTGCTCTCGAAGGCGCTGGACGAGGTGCGCGAGGCGGTCCGCCTGGTCCCCGGTGACCTCCTGGTCGTGGACAACTTCCGCACCACCCACGCCCGCACCCCCTTCACCCCGCGCTGGGACGGCAGGGACCGGTGGCTGCACCGGGTCTATATCCGCACCGACCGCGAGGGGCAGCTGTCCGGAGGGGAGCGGGCCGGCGACGTCGTGGACTTCGTGCCGCGCCGCTGAGCCGCCGGGAGGCGCGGGGCGCACGGGCCGCCGGGAGGCGGCCCACTGGCGCGTCCGGCGGCCGGTCTGCCAAGCTGAAAGCCGGCATGTTTATGCGGAAAGGCGGATAGATATGGCAGATGGCGCAGTTCACGAGCCGCAGGGGTTCGCGGTGCACACCGCGCCGGCCGGGCTGGTGCCCGACGGGCGGGACGACTTCACCGTCCTGCTCTCCACCGTGCCGGCCGTGGTGAGCGCGGTCTTCACCCGCTCCCGCTTCGCGGGCCCCAGCGTGACGCTGAGCCGCGCGGCGGCGGCCGACCGCACGGCCCGGGGTGTCGTCGTCCTCGCCCGCAACGCGAACGTCGCCACCGGCGCGGAAGGCGAGGGCAATGCGCGCGAGGTACGCGCCGGGGTCGCCCGGGCGCTGGGCCTGCCCGAGGACGAACTGCTCATCGCCTCCACCGGAGTGATCGGCCGGCAATACCCGATGGCGGCGCTGCGGGAGCACATCGCGTCCCTGTCCACACCGCTTCCCGAAGGCGGCTTCGACCGGGCGGCACGCGCCATCATGACCACCGACACCCGGCCCAAAGCGGCGTCCGCCCGGGCCGGCCGGGCGGTGATCACCGGCATCGCCAAGGGAGTCGGCATGCTGGAGCCCGACATGGCGACGCTGCTGACCTTCTTCGCGACCGACGCCCAGCTGGACCCCGGGGAACTGGACCACATCTTCCGCCGGGTCATGGACCGCACCTTCAACGCGGTCAGCATCGACACCGACACCTCCACGAGCGACACGGCGGCCCTGTTCGCCAACGGTCTGGCCGGTGCCGTGCACCCCGCGGAGTTCGAGGCGGCCCTGTACGACGTGGCGCTGTCGCTCGTGAAGGACATCGCGAGCGACGGCGAAGGCGCGGGCAAGCTCATCGAAGTGCGGGTGAGCGGGGCGCGTGATGCGGCCCAGGCCAAGCGCGTCGGCAAGGCCGTCGTCAACTCTCCCCTGGTGAAGACGGCGGTGCACGGCGGCGATCCCAACTGGGGGCGCGTGGCCATGGCGGTCGGCAAGTGCTCCGACGACACCGACATCGACCAGGAGAAGGTCGTCATCCGCTTCGGCGACGTGGCCGTCTACCCGCCCGGAGCGCACGGCACGGGCGACGAGGACGAGGTGCGCGCCGCCGTCGCCGAGCGGATGCGCGGCAGTGAGGTCGTCATCGGCGTCGAACTCGGCATCGCGGGCGGCGCGTTCACCGTGTACGGCTGCGACCTGACGGACGGGTACATCCGCATCAACGCCGACTACTCGACGTGACCCGGCCGGGGGAAGCAGGGATCAGGAGAAGAAGAGCGGCTTGCCCGCGTAGTAGTCGTCGACCGCCTCGCTCATGCTCAGCCGGGACGGGGGGTGGAAGACGACGGCCTGCGCGGCGGCGGCCAGGTAGGCGATCTTCGGGGAGGCGATGTAGGCCATGCCGCCCAGCATCTCCACCGCCTGCGCGACGGCCCTGGTGATGACGTCCTGCACGGAGAACCGGGTGAAGAGGGACGCCGCGGCACAGTCGTTGCCGAGGTCGCCGTCCATGATCCTGCGGGCGATCCCCTCCACCAGGAACGCCGCCGTGTCGATGAGGAGGCACAGTCGCGCGCGGTCGGCCGCCGAACCGCGCCGCTCGCGCAGCACCAGGTCGACCAGTGCGCCCGCGACCCCGGCGTACGAGGCAGCAATGATCATCTGGAACCAGATGACGCCGGCTTCGTTGAGTTCGTCCAGCTTCTCGGCGGCGTTCGGCGGGGTGCGCAGCACGTGCTCCGTCTCGACGAACACGCCGTCGAGGCGCACCTCGTGGCTCTCCGCGGCGACCAGGGGGAACGTCGACCAGAAGTCGTGGACGGAGACGCCGGGCCGGTCGGCGGGGAGGACCAGCAGGCCCATCTCGGTGCCGCCGCCGTCCGCGCGCAGGGCGACGCTGGCGGTGAGGAGGTCCATCGACCGGGAGAGGCTGCAGGGCTTCTTGGAGCCGGTGACGAGGTAGCCGCCGGGGGCTTCCCGCGCCTCGGCCGTCGGGCTGAGGATGCCGCGGCCGGAGCGGCCCTCCGCGAAGCCCGAGGCGATGAGCGAGCGGTTCTTGGCGATCACGTCGAGCACGGCGGTGCGGAACGTGCTGTTGTGTGCGTACAGCGGGCCGATGGAGAAGAGCATGCCGACGGAGAAGTGGTGCATCGCGGTCGCGACGGCCAGCGACGGTGCGAGGGAGGCCAGGGCGCGGACGACCCTGACGGCTTCGAGGGCGGACGCGCCGATTCCGCCGTAGGCGCGGGGCACCAGGAGATTGGTGCCGCCGTGGTCCCTGAACAGGGCGATGGCGGGGCTCCGCGGGGACTCCAGCCGGTCGAAGGGCACGGCGGCGAGGCGGTCGGCGAGGCCCGGCAGGAGCCGTTCGCAGGCGTCGCGGTCGAGTTGCTGGAATTTCACGGGCCTTCACGTCCCTCCATGGATGCCGGGGCGCGGCATCAGTTGTCGACGAGCTGCATCAGGAAAGGCGGGTACCGCTCGCCCCGGACGGCCGCGGCCTCCACCGCGGCCTCCACGGCCGCCCGTTCCCCGGCGGACAGGGCGGTGGAAACGGCGCCGAGGTTCTCGTCCAGGTGGTCGCGGCGGGCGGTGCCGGGGATAGGCACGACGTCGTCGCCCTGGTGGTGGAGCCAGGCCAGGGCGAGCTGCGCGAGGGTGAGGCCGTGCTCCGCCGCCCACGGCCGTAGCGCGGCCACGACCGCCAGGTTGCGCGGGAGGTTGGCCGCGGAGAACCGTGGGAGGGCGCGCCGGAAGTCCTCCGGGGGACCGAGGTCGGCGAGGGAGCCGATCCGGCCGGTGAGGAAGCCGCGGCCCAGGGGGCAGGAGGCGATGATGCCGATGCCCAGTTCGCGGCAGACGGGCACGACTTCGTCCTCGATGCCCCGGCTCCAGAGTGACCACTCGCTCTGGACGGCGGTGATCGGGTGGACCGCGTGGGCACGGCGGACGGTGTCGGCACAGACCTCGGACAGGCACAGGTGGCGTACCTTGCCCTCGGTGACGAGTTCTGCCAGGGCGCCGGCCGCCTCCTCGATCCGCTCCCCCGGGGCCGCCCAGTGTTTGACGTAGAGGTCGAGGTGGTCGACGCCGAGGCGGCGCAGCGAGGCGTGACAGCGCCGGCGGATGTAGGCCCGGTCACCGCGGACCCCGAGGAACTCCCCGTCGCGGTCCCGTTCCAGGCCGACCTTGGTGGAGAGCAGCACGTGATCCCGGCGGCCCGCGACGGCCTTGCCGAGCAGCCGTTCCCCCTCCCCGAGCCCCTGGACGTCCGCGGTGTCCAGGAGGGTGACGCCGCGGTCGATCGCGTGGCGCACGGTGGCGAGGGCCTCGGCGGGGTCGGCCCGCGCGTAGAAGGACGTCATGCTCAGGCAGCCGAGCCCCTGGGCGGGGACCTCCAGCGCGCCGAGCCTGCGGGTCGGCAGTGGCGACGCGTCGATCGTCATGGGTCTGCTCCTCGGGCGGGCGGGCGGGCGGCCGGTCGGGGTGGGTGGGTGCACGGCCGGATCACCACGAGTCGATGTGCAGCACGTCTTCGAGGGGTTGCCGCGCGGCGGGCCTGAAGTCGGTACCGAGGGTGAACGCCGTCGGGATCAGCGCGGCCTGGACGATGCCTCCGGGCAGCCCGAGCAGGTCGGCGATCTCCTTCTCGTACATCAGGTGCAGGGTGGTCCAGGCGGTCCCCAGCCGGCGGGCCCGGGCGGCGAGCATGTAGCTCCACCCGGCCTGGATGATCGATCCCCACCTACCGGCCTCGTTGTACTCGGGGGCGGCGCTCGCGTCCAGGCAGGGGAGGACGAGGACGGGCACGTCACCCATCCGGTCCCCGAGGTGGGCGACGCTGCTGCCCACGCGCCGCTGTATCGCGTGGCGTCGCGGGTCCTCGGGGAACAGGGAGCCGCACGCCCCTTCGGACCGCAAGTACGTCCGTACCGCGCGCTGGTAGTAGCGGCCGATCGCGGCCCGCTGCCGCGCGTCCGTGACGACGACCCAGTGCCAGGTCTGGCGGTTGCTGCCGGACGGAGCCTGCAGGGCGATGCTGATGCAGTCCTTGACGAGTTCCAACGGCACCGGGCGGCTCAGGTCCAGCCTTTTGCGCACGGAGCGGGTGGTCGTCAGCAGTTCGTCCGGGGTGAGGTCCACGAGTGACATGAGGCGATTCCCTTCGGTCTTCCTGTCTCAGGAGCGGCGGATCCGGCCGTCGGGCTCGACGCGTGCGAGGACCGAGAACAGCCCGTCGGCCAGCTCGTCGGCCGTGCCGCGGTCCATCACCAGGGGCGGGTTGATCAGCAGGGACCGGGGGTTGCCGCGCAGGATGATGCCCTTGTCCTCCCGGAGCGCCTGGGCCACCGGGGCCGTTCCGGTGGGCAGGGGGGTGCGGGTCGCCTTGTCCGCGACCAGCTCGATGCCCAGCATCAAGCCGGCCTGGCGGATGTCTCCCACGGCGGGCAGGTCACGGAGCGGTGCCAGCCGGTCGGCGAGGTATCCGCCGGTTTTCATGGCGTTGTCCAGCAGGTTCTCGCGTTCGATGATGGCGAGGTTGGTGAGCGCGACCGCGCAGGCGGTGGGGTGCCCGGTGTAGGTGAATCCGATGGGGAAGCCGGTGGAGCCGGTGACGGTGGCCGCCAGTTCCTCGGTGGTGAGGACCGCGCCGTGCGGGATGTAGCCGGACGTGATGCCTTTCGCGGTGACCAGGATGTCGGGCGTCACCGCGACGTGTTCGGCGGCGAACCAGTGTCCGGTCCGGCCGTAGGCCGTCACCACTTCGTCGAAGATCAGCAGGATGCCCTGGGACCGGAGCAGCTCCGCGACGCGCGGCCAGTAGTCCGTCGGCGGCGCCACGGCGCCCCCGACGCTCATGACCGGCTCGCCGATCATCGCCGCGATGCGGTCCGGCCCGATCCGTTCGATGGTCTCCCGCAGCTCGCGCAGACAGAACCCGGTGACGTCCTCGCCGCCGTAGGCCTCGCGGTGGTACGGGTCGGGGGCCGTGAGGTGGTGCACGTGCGGCATGGGGGGACCGAAGCCCTCGTGGTAGACCGGCAGCCCCGACACGCTGCCGCTGCCGTAGCCGATGCCGTGGTAGGCCGACGTCCGGGACAGGATCCACGTGCGTTCGGGCCGGCCCCGGCGGTGGTGGAAGTACCGCGCCATGCGCAGGGCGATCTCGTTGCCCTCCGCTCCGCCGCTGGTGAAGAACGCGCGCTCCAGCCCGGGCGGTGCGAGATCGGTCAGCCGTACGGCCAGCTCGATCGCCTGGTCATTGCTCATGTTCTCCCAGAGGTGGAAGCACTCCAGCCTGGCCATCTGGGCGGCGGCGGCCGCCACGATCTCGTCCCGCCCGTGGCCGACCTGCACCATGCCGAGCACCGCGGCGGCGTCCAGGTACCGCTTCCCCGAGCTGTCACGGACGTGGCAGCCCCGGCCCTCGACCATGACGGTGCGGTCGGTGCGGCTGTCCGGCAGGTTGGGGTGGATCAGCCGGGCGCGGTCGGCCCGGATCCACCGGTCCGTCTGCTCCGGTCCGGGAATCGCTCCCGCTGGGAACACAGGCATGGGCACACTCCTTCGCGGACGGTCCTCCGGCACGTCGGTACCGAGGGGACGAGGGGAGGGGCACCCCCTGCCGGGGGTGCGTGGCGAGCGGGCGGCTTCCGGATGGCAGGCAGTCTGCCGAGCGGGAGTTGTGTTCCGCCTGCGCGGAAGGCGAGCGGAACGTCAAACGGTCCGCAAGGGCGCCCGGGCCGGCGAGGGACGATCCGGCCCGCTCACGTCGTCGGCACCGCCCGCAGGGCCGCCTGGTGCTCGTGCCGCGGTGTCTTCTCGCCGGCCCCTTCCGGTGCCACGACCCGTCGGGCGAGCGAACAGACGCTGCGGCAGGGCGGTTCCGCGGGGACGAGCTCCTGGCGCACGACGTCCCGTACGAGCGGGTGCACGAAGCCGATGCGCTGCGGAGTCGACTCGTCCACCGTCAGCAGGCCGCCCCGTGCCGCCCTGCGGGTGGCCTCGGGTGACGGGCAGTCGCCGGGGGCGCTGTCCGGGTCGGGGGCGGCGCAGGCGCTGAGCACCGCGAGGATGTCCGCCGGGAGCCCGGACAGCCGTTGGATGACCACCTCCCGTATCACCGCCGGGAGCAGGGCGCGCACGTGCTCCGGCGTCGCCCCGACCGGGAGCGCCTCCATCAGGCCGAGCAGGAAGTACGGGTTGCCGCCGGAGCGCGCGTGGAGTGCGGCGCGCAGGTCCGGGGGGACGCCGTCACCGAGGGCGGCCGTGACGATCTGCGCGGTGTCCTGCGGGGCGAGCGGGCCGAGCGGTACCTCCTCGGCGTTGAGCGACTGGAGCACGGCCGCCCGTGTCGCCCGGAAGGCGGGGTCGTCGGCGATGCGGAAGGTCCGTGACGTGACGACGAGCAGGAACCGCGATTCGGCCGACTGCCGGGTCAGGAAGGGCAGCAGGGCGAGCGAGGCGGCGTCGGCCCACTGGAAGTCCTCCAGTACGAGCACCAGGGGGCGGCGGGCCGGCCCGAGCAGGGCCCGGCTCAGGGCGTCGTGGACCGTGAACCGGCCCGGCCCGGACAGCGGGGGACGCTCGCCCGCGCCCCGGTCCTCGTACAGCTCGGGCACGAGGGGCGCGAGCACGCGCCGGAGGCTGTCCGGCAGGGCGTCCACCGCGTCGGGCCGACGGGCCGTCACCAGGCGCAGCGCCTGGGTCCACGGCCAGTACGGGGGCATGCCGTCGCACTGCGGGCAGTGGACGGTGACCACGTCGGTGCCGGCCTCCTGGCACCGGCGCCCGAACTCCTGGAGGAGTCTGGTCTTGCCCGTGCCGGCTTCCCCGACGACCAGCACGGTGCGGCCGTCTCCGCGCCGTGCGGTCTCCTCGGCGGCCAGCAGGCGCCGCAGTGCGCGGCGCCGGCCGACGAGAGGCGGGGGGACGGGCGGTCCGGCGGTGTGCGCGGCCCGGACCGGTGACCCGGCGGTCTCGCGCGGGGACGTGAGGGACGTCAGCGCGGGGTCGTGGCGGAGGATCTCCCCGTGGACCCGCCGCAGTTCCGGTCCGACGTCCGCGCCGAGCTCGTCCGCGAGGTACTGCCGGGTGTGCTCGAAGCGGCGCAACGCGTCGGCCTGCCGGCCGTCGCGGTACTGAGCGCGCATCAGCTGGTACACCAGCCGTTCGCGCGTCGGGTGGCGGGTCGCCTCGCTCTCCAGTTCCGGCAGGACCTCCTCGCTGCGGCCCAGTGCGAAGGCCGCTTCGGCGCGCGCCTCCACGGCGGTCAGCCGGAGGTGGTCCAGGCGCGCCGCCTCGTGGTCGGCGAAGGTGTAGCCGAGGAGGTCTTCGAAGGGCGGTGCGGTCCACAGCCGCAGCGCCTCGGAGAGCAGCGCGAACGTCTCGGGCGGCGCGCCGCGGCGCCGGGCGGCGAGCCCCCGGTCGACGAGCTGCTCGAATCTCATGACGTCGACGTCGTCGGGGGCGGCGTCGAGCACGTACCCGGGCGAGCGGTACACGAGCCGGAGCGCCGCTCCGCCGTGCAGCGGCCGGGTGGCGATCAGTCCGCGTAATCGGGACACGTACGACCGCAGGGTGGCGACCGCCTGGTCGGGGGGTCCGGTGTCCCAGATGCTGGAGATCATCGATGAGGTCGACACGACCTTGCCGGCGTTGATCAGCAGCAGGGCGAACACGGCGCGCCGGCGAGGCGGCCCCAGCTCCAGCGGTCCTCCCGGCAGCCGTACGGTCACTCTGCCGAACGCGGATACGGCGGCGGCGCCGGTGGTGCGGGTGCGGTGCGGTTCTCCCCTGCCGAGCTGACCGGATCGGGCTGACTTGCCCATCCCCTCTCCTCCCCGTGCGAGTCATGGAACCGGGCGACGAAGAGCCGGGTGCCCGCCGCTCCCCCGTGCCGAGGACGGAAACACCCGCTCTGGTGGGAGGTACGGGCGGTCGCCCTTCCTGACTCATGCGGCGGGGGCGGGGATCGATGGCTGCCGCACATTGTCTCGTCCGCCCCTCCCCGGTCACCGGCGGGAGAGGGCGCCGGTGCGGTGGGCCGCGTAAGACTTTCGTCATGGGTTTTCCGGAGCATCCGCGGCACCGTTCCCCGTTGAAGGGGTGAAGGAAACGACGACACCGAGGCACAAGGCGCGCGGCGCGGAGGCCGAGGGCTTCAGGAGGCTGGGATGGGACGCGTACGGCGCATGGTGAGCAGGCCGGTCGTGATCGGGGTGTTGCTGGTGGGGCTGGTGGCGGTCGGTGCGGGGGTGTTCTGGTTCCAGCCGTGGAAGCTGTGGGTGGACGACACGGTGCGCGAGGCGGCGCCCGCGGCGGCCGCCGGTCCGGGCGGTGGCGCGCCGCGGACCCTGGCGGTCGGCGAGCTGATCAGCCACGAGCACAGCACGAGCGGAACGGTGCGGATCCTGGAGCTGCCCGACGGGAGCCGCACCCTGCGGCTGGAGAACCTCGACACCAGCAACGGCCCGGACCTGCGGGTCCTGATCACCGACGCCCCGGTGAAGGAGGGCCGGGCCGGCTGGCACGTCTTCGACGACGGGGCCCACAAGAGCCTGGGTTCGCTCAAGGGCAACAAGGGCGACCAGAACTACGCCCTGCCCGCGGAGGTGGATCTGGGCCGGTACACCAGCGTCAGCATCTGGTGCGACCGCTTCGACGTCTCCTTCGGCGCCGCCGGTCTCCGCCGCGTCTGACACCGGTGCCCGGCCCGTCCGCCGCGCCAGGCGGCCGTGCCCCGGGGCCTCGCGTTGCCGGGCGTGCCCGGGTGTGCCCGGTACGAGGGCGACCCTTTGCCGTGCGGTCACACGCACCGGACGCCGCGGGCCGCACCCCCGGGGGCGTACGGCGCGACGTTGCGGACACGCGTCAGGCGGACGTGACCCGGGTCGTCGCGGCCACCGGCGCGGTGCCGGAGACCGTGCAGGTGACCGTGACGCCGAAGACGTGCACCGCGGCCTCGCCGGGCGCGAAGGTCGCGGTGCCCTCGCTGTCGAGCGTGACCGATGCCTTGCCGCCGGTCAGGCTGACGGGCGTGCCGCTCGGGATCCGGGCGGGGTTGGTGAACCCGGTGGCCGTGACGCTGCCGGTGGCCGTGCCGCCGAGGTCGATGCGCATCTCTCCGGTGACGCTCCGGGCGGAGAGGTCGAGGGGCGCCGTCAGGCTCGTGGTGACCTCGACGGTGAGGTCGGCGGTGCCACCCCGGGGGACATCGGCGGGGGCCGTCACGGAGACTTTCAGGGGCTGGACGCCGCCGGGCGCGCCGGGGCCGGTACAGGTGTAGCCGACGGAGACGGTGTCGGCCACGGCCGTCGGGGCGCTCAGTCCGAGGCTTCCGCCCGCCAGGGCGGCGGCACAGGCCGCGCCGGTCACGATCCGCTTGCGGTGGGGGCTCAGGGGCTTACGCATCGCGCGCTCCCTTCGCGTCCGGCCCGGGGTCACCGGCCGGACGAAAAGCAGGGGGTGACGTGGACACGTCATCAATGCCATGGGGGATCGCAGAAGTCAACACAGACCCGGCGGTGAGTCAGCGGCCCGCCCCGCCGCGAGGGCGCCGGGGCGGGCCGCTCCGCGCAGAGCGCTCATCGAGGCGGGGGGGGGAATCGACCGGCGGCGAACCCCGGCCGCCCGCGGGCGCGAGGCGGCCCCCGCCTCAGCCGCAACCGGCCGGACCGCCATGACAGCCTGACCGCCGTGACAGCCGGCCGATCCGCCACGGGAGAGCGCCCACCGCGCCGGGCACAGCGAACCGGCGTCAGGCCTAGCGAACCGGGACGGGTACCAGCCGCCCGTTACGGCCGGTCGGCCGCGGAGAGGACCCGCCGTGCCATCGGGTGCGTCCGGACGATCTCCGCGATCGTCGTCGTCCCGCGGGTGATCCGCGCGAAGGCGTGCCACGCCGGCCGGAAGCCGGTGATCGCGGCGTGTATCACGCCGGGGCGGCGCTTGAAGAAGGCCAGCATCCGCCGCCCGACGCCCATCTCCACACCCAGCCCGGCCTTGACGGCGAACGCGTAGTTCAGCGCCTGCCGGCGCGCGTCGACGGCGTCCTGCGCCTCGCCGATGCGCACGGCCCACTCCCCCGCCAGCCGGCCCGAGCGCAGGGCGAAGGAGATGCCCTCCCGGGTCCACGGCTCCAGCAGCCCCGCCGCGTCGCCGCAGACGATCACACGGCCGCGGGAGAGCGGGGAGTCGTCGGAGCGGCAGCGGGTCAGGTGGCCGGAGGAGATGCTCGGCTCGAAGCCCGCGAGGCCGAGGCGGGCGATGAAGTCCTCCAGGTAGCGTTTGGTGGCCGTCCCGTCGCCCCGCTCCGCGATCACGCCCACGGTCAGGGTGTCGCCCTTGGGGAAGACCCAGCCGTAACTGCCCGGGATCGGGCCCCAGTCGATGAGCACCCGGCCCGCCCAGTCCTCCGCGACCGTCGGGGGCACCGGGATCTCCGCCTCCAGGCCGAGGTCGACCTGGTCGAGCTTGACGCCGACGTGGGCTCCTATGCGCCCCGCGCTGCCGTCGGCGCCGACGACCGCCCGGGCGAGGACGGTCTCACCGTCAGCGAGGACGACGGCGACGGTGCGCCGGTCGGGTACGGCCGGACCGTGCTGCTCCACGCGGGAGACGGTCACCCCCGTGCGCACCTCGGCACCGGCGGCCTTCGCGGACTCCACCAGGGCCGCGTCGAACTCGGGGCGGTTGATGAGCCCGAAGAGCATCCGCTTGGAGCGGCGGGTGCGCGTCAGCTTGCCGTTGAGGGAGAAGGTGACGGCGTACACGCGGTCGCGCAGCGGCAGTTCGAAGCCGGGCGGCAGGGCGTCGCGCGACGGGCCGATGATGCCGCCGCCGCACGTCTTGTAGCGCGGCAGTTCGGCCTTCTCCAGAAGCAGGACCCGGCGGCCCGCGGAGGCCGCGGCATGGGCGGCCGAGGCCCCGGCGGGCCCCGCTCCCACCACCACGACGTCCCACACCGGACCCCGGCCCCCGGCCGTGTCCCGCTCCGCGTCCTGGGCTGCGTTGTCGCTGCTCACCTGTGCTTCTACTCCCGCTCGATCACCGGCTACGGCTACCGCCCGCATCCTACGGCCCGCCGCCCCGCCGCCCAGCCGTGGGAAGGCCCGGGAGCGGGCCCGGAGGGGCGCCGTGCGAGGATTTGGCAGCCACACTCGCCCATACGTACGGATAACGCCGCATCCACGAGGAGCGTTCCATGGAAGCGTCCCCGACCACCCCGCCCCGGCCGGACCACGCCGCGCTGGCGGCCACCGTCGCCGCGCTGCAGTCCCGCGCCAAGGCCGAACTGACCGAGCTGGTGGCCTTCATGTCGGTCGCGGACGAGGCCCAGTTCCCCAAGAGCGAGTGCGAGGCGGCGGCCGGCTGGGTGGCCGGCGCGCTGCGCGCCGAGGGCTTCGAGGACGTGGCCCTCCTCGACACCCCCGACGGCACCCAGTCCGTCTACGGCTACCTGCCGGGCCCGGCGGGCGCGCCCACGGTGCTGCTGTACGCGCACTACGACGTGCAGCCGACCTTGGACGAGGCCGCCTGGATCTCGCCGCCGTTCGAGCTGACCGAGCGCGACGGGCGCTGGTACGGGCGCGGCGCGGCCGACTGCAAGGGCGGGGTGGTCATGCACCTCACCGCGCTGCGGGCGCTCAAGGCGCACGGCGGTGTCCCCGTCAACGTGAAGGTGATCGTCGAGGGCTCCGAGGAGCAGGGCACCGGTGGCCTGCAGCGGTACGCGGAAGCGCACCCTGAACTGCTGGCGTCCGACGCCATCCTCATCGGTGACGCCGGGAACTTCCGGGTGGGCCTGCCGACCGTCACCGCGACGCTGCGCGGCATGACGCTCGTCCAGGTGCGGGTGGACACCCTGGAGGGCGGTCTGCACTCCGGGCAGTTCGGCGGGGCCGCGCCGGACGCGCTGGCCGCGCTGATCCGCGTCCTCGACTCGCTGCGCGCCGAGGACGGTTCGACGACGGTCGACGGCCTCGCGGCGGACGCGCGCTGGGAGGGGCTGCAGTATCCGGAGGAGGACTTCCGCAAGGACGCCAGGGTCCTCGACGGTGTGGAGCTGATCGGTTCCGGGACGGTGGCCGACCGGCTCTGGGCCCGCCCGGCCGTGACGGTTCTGGGCATCGACTGCCCGCCGGTCGTCGGCGCCACCCCTTCCGTGCACGCGGGCGCGCGGGCGCTGATCAGCCTGCGGGTGCCCCCGGGCGCGGACGCGGCCGAGGCGACGAAGCTGCTGACGGCGCACCTGCAGGCGGCCACGCCGTGGGGCGCGCGGGTGGCGGTGGAACAGGTCGGCGAGGGGCAGCCGTTCCGCGCCGACACCTCCAGCCCGGCGTACGCGTCGATGGCCGAGGCGATGCGCGTCGCGTACCCGGGTGAGGAGATGCAGGTCTCCGGCATGGGCGGCTCGATCCCGCTGTGCAACACCCTGGCCGCCCTCTACCCCGCGACGGAGATCCTGCTGATCGGGCTGAGCGAGCCGGAGGCCCAGATCCACGCGGTGAACGAGAGCGTCTCCCCGCAGGAGCTTGAGCGGCTCTCCCTGGCCGAGGCGCTGTTCCTGCTCAACTACGCGGCGGCCGAGCGCTGATCCGGCGCGCCGTCACTCCACGGGGACGCCCGCCTCGAGATTGATCGGGCGTCCCCGCTCCCGGGCGCGCAGCGCCCACCGCAGCCGGCTCAGCCGCACGGGCGGCAGCAGCGACGCGGCCTCGTCCTCGGTGACGAAGCGCCAGCCGCGCAGCTCCGAGCCGGGCAGCAGGAGCCGGCGGGCCTCGGCGCCCGTCAGCCGCCCGCCGTCGAAGAGGAGGCGGAGCCCCCCGTACCCCGGCGGACTGGGGGGTTCCCAGTCGACGACGAGCAGCCGGGGCACCGCGGGCAGTTCGATCCCTATCTCCTCGGCCACCTCGCGCATGCCGGCGCGGGCGGGCGCCTCGCCGGGCTCGACGACCCCGCCGGGGAACTCCCAGCCGGGCTTGTAGGTCGGGTCGACGAGCAGGAAGCGATCCTCCTCGTCGAAGAGCAGCACGCCCGCCGCGAGCGTCTCGGCCGTGGGCTCGGGCGTCTGGACGATCTCGCAGGCGCCCGCCGCGCCGGTGCGCACGGCCTCGGCGATCCGCCCGGCGGCCTCCCGCGGCGTCAGGGCCCCGGTGTCGACGACGAAGGCGTCGGCGCACAGCCAGGGCAGGGCCTCGCGGTAGGGGGCGAGGTGGTCGAACGCCCACCGCCGGACGGCCTCGCTGCGCTCCGGGTCGTCCTCGAACTCCTCACGGCCCGCGATGCGCGCGCGCAGGATCGTTTCGTCTGCCGTCAGCAGCACATGGTGGACCGGGATGCGGCGCGCGGCCAGCCCTCCGAAGATCTCGTCCCGATACTCCTGCCGCAGCAGCGTCATGGGCACCACCAGCACCCCGCCGACCTCCGCGAGCAGCGCGACCGCGGCGTCCACGACCAGCCGCCGCCAGATTGGCAGGTCCTGGAAGTCACCGACCTCGCCCATTCTCTTGGGCGGCAGGAGGTGGCGCAGCAGCCCGCCCATCACCTCGGGGTCGTAGAGAGTGCTGCCCGGGATCAGCTCGGTCAGCTCCTTCGCCGTGCTGGTCTTCCCCGCACTGAACGCGCCGTTCAGCCAGACGATCACGGTTCCCCCTTCTCCGTAGACCCCTGTGAAGTGCCCGGAACACCTTGCCACGGAAACGCGTGCGAGGGGCATGGGGCGCCACCCGGCCCCCGGACGGCCCCTGAAGGCCGGATCCCGTCCCTCGCCCGGCGCGGGCGCGTGGCCGGACAGGTCGGCGGCGTCCAGGGGGCCCTACCGCCGGTGTCCGGTGCCGCCTACGTCCGGGGAGGGTGCCCGGTCGGCCGCGGCGCGCCGCCGGGGAGGGTCACCGCGCCGGAGCCGCCGCCCACAGGCCGAGTCGCTGCGCCGCCGCGGCCGCGGCGCCCACGAGGCCCGCGTCGGGGCCGAGCCGCGCCGGGAGGACCTCGACGCCCGCGGCGAACGACAGCGTCGCGTACTCCCGCAGGCGGGCGCGCAACGGCGCGAAGAGGACCTCCCCGGCACCCGCCACGCCCCCGCCTATGACCGCCACCTCGATCTCGACGAGCGTCGCCGTCGCGGCGATGCCGGCGGCCAGGGCCTGCGCGGCCCGTTCGAACGAGGCGCGGGCCACCGGGTCCCCGGCGCGGGCCGCGGCGGCGACGGCCGCCGCGCTGCGGTCGCCGTCCGGGCCCGGCCGCCAGCCGGAGTCCAGCGCGCGGCGCGCGATGTTGGGGCCGCTGGCGATGCGTTCGACGCAGCCGCGCGCCCCGCACGGGCAGGGGTCGCCGTCCAGATCCACGCTGATGTGCCCGATGTGTCCGGCGTTGCCCGTGGGGCCGGTGTGCAGGCGGCCGCCCAGGACCAGGCCGCCGCCGACGCCTGTGGACACCACCATGCACAGGGCGTCGGCGTGCCCCCGCGCGGCGCCCTGCCAGTGCTCGGCCGCGGTCATCGCGACCCCGTCGCCGACCAGGACCACCGGCCGGCCGCCGGCCCGCTCCGCCACCTCGGCGACCAGCGGGAAGTCCCGCCAGCCGGGGACGTTGACCGGGCTGACCGTCCCCCGGGAGGCGTCCACGGGCCCCGCGCTGCCGATGCCCACTGCCCGCACCCGCGGCCAGTCGGCCGCGCGGGCGAGCTCCGCCAGGACGCCGGCGACCGCGCCCAGCACCGTCGCGCCGTCCTCCTGGGCGGGGGTCGGCCGCTGCGCGCGGACGAGCAGGCGGCCGCTGCCGTCCACCAGCGCACCGGCGATCTTGGTGCCGCCGATGTCGAGAGCCGCGACGAGGCCGGCGGGGTCGGTGTGCTCACGAGGCATGAAAGGGCGATCTCTCCTGGTCCGGGGGTGGTGCGAGGGGGCTGCGGACGTCAGTCTCCCCAGAGTTGACAACGTTGTCCAGGCTCTATGCTCGACGTCACCACCGAGCACCCGACGCCACCCGCAGCGCAAAGGATGAGCCACCGCGTGAACACGAGCGCCAAGAGCGACGACTCCGACGCCGCCTTCCCGAGGCCGCAGCACCGTTACGGCGCCCGCCCGACGATGAAGGACGTGGCCGCGCGCGCCGGGGTGGGCCTCAAGACCGTCTCGCGCGTGGTCAACGGCGAGGCGGGGGTCACCGCGGACACCGAGCAGCGGGTCAAGGACGCCATCGCGGCGCTCGGCTTCCGCCGCAACGACAGCGCCCGCGTGCTGCGCAAGGGCCGCACCGCGTCGATCGGGCTCGTCCTGGAGGATCTCGCCGACCCGTTCTACGCGCCGCTCAACCGGGCCGTGGAGGAGGTGGCCCGCGCGCACGGCGCCCTGCTCATCAACGGCTCCAGCGCCGAGGACGCCGACCGCGAGCGCGAACTGGCGCTGGCCTTCTGCGCCCGCCGGGTCGACGGGCTGATCGTCATTCCGGCGGGCAGTGACCACCGCTACCTCGAACCGGAGATGGCCGCCGGGATCGCCACCGTCTTCGTGGACCGGCCGGCCGGGCTGATAGACGCCGACGTGGTGCTCTCGGACAGCTTCGGCGGCGCCCGGGACGGCGTCGCCCACCTCATCGCGCACGGCCACCGCCGCATCGGCTTCATCGGCGACCAGCCGCGCATCCACACCGCCACCGAGCGGCTGCGGGGCTACCGCGCGGCCATGGCGGAGGCGGGGCTGCCCGTGGACGACGCCTGGGTGTCGCTCGGTACCACCGCCGCCGGGCGGGTCCGCGAGGAGGCGGCCCGCATGCTGGCCGGGCCGGAGCCGGTGACGGCCCTGTTCACGGGCAACAACCGGGTGACGGTCACGGCCGTGCGGGTCATCGCCGCCGCGCCGCGTCCGGTCGCGCTCGTCGGCTTCGACGATTTGGAACTGGCCGATCTGCTCTCCCCCGCCGTCACGGTCGTCGCCCAGGACGCCGCGCGGCTGGGCCGCACGGCGGCCGAGCGGCTGTTCCGGCGGCTGGACGGGGTCGCGGAGCCGCCGCGGCGCGTGGAACTGCCGACGCGCCTGATCGCCCGCGGCTCGGGCGAACTCCCGCCCGCGGCCTGACCGCGGCGCGGGCCGCCAGGGGGTGCCCGCGGTGTTGCGTCGTACGCCTGGCGGGGGTGGACCGCCGACGTCCGGCACGGGCGGGCGCACGACGGAGGGCTGCCCTCTTACCGGACGCGACGTCGCGTCATACGCCCGAAGGGGATGGCTCACGGTGTCCGGCGCGTGCGAGCGCACGGCGGAGGGCCGCCCCCGCGCACCGGACATCCCGGACCGGACCCGACCCCCGCGCACACCCGGCGGCGGGCCGCCAGCAAGGGACCGCAACGTCACCTCGCACGCCCAAAGAGGGCGGCCCCCGGCGCGTACGCGCGTACGGCGGGTCGGACGCAACCCCGCGCACACCCCCTACGGCGTGCGGCCCGCCAGCCGGTCGAGGTCCGGGCGGGACAGGCCCGTCGCCCCGGTCACCTCCGCGCTGTCGACGGCACCGCAGTCCAGGCCCCGCAGCAGGTAGCCGCTCAGCGCCCGGGCCGTGGCGGGCTCGTCCAGCACGTCGCCCCCGGACCGCCGCACGTAGGCCGCCAGCCGGGCCGTCGCCGCGTCCAGCCCTTCGCGGTAGAAGGCGTACACCGCGGCGTATCGCGTCGGCAGGTGGCCGGGGTGCATGTCCCAGCCCTGGTGGTAGCCGCGGGCCAGCGAGCGGCGGACGAGCCGGTGGTGCAGCCGCCAGGCGTCGTGGACCTGCGGGGTCGGGCCGACGGGCAGGACGTTCGTCGAGCCGTCGGAGAGCCGCACCCCGGTGCCGGCGGTCGCGACCTGCATGACGGCCTTGGCGTGGTCGGCCACCGGGTGGTCCGGCGACTGGTGGGCGGCGCTGATTCCGCAGGCGGCGCTGTAGTCGAAGGTGCCGTAGTGCAGTGACGTGGCGCGGCCCCCGGCGGCGTCGATCATGCCGGCGACGGTGGCGCGCCCGTCGGGGCCGAGGATCGCCTGGGTGGTCTCGATCTGGATCTCGAAGCGGATCCGCCCGGCCGGAAGGCCGTGGGCCCTCTCGAACTCCCCGGCCAGCCGGGCCATCGCGGTGACCTGCTCGGCGTAGGTGACCTTGGGGAGGGTGAGGACGAGCCCGTCGGGCAGGCCGCCCGCCGCCATCAGAGCGGTGAGGAAGATGTCGAGCGTGCGGATGCCGCGGTCGCGCACGGCGGCCTCCAGGCACTTCATGCGGATGCCCATGGACGGGGCGGCCGTGCCGTCCGCGAACGCGTCGGCCACCAGGCGCGCGGCTCGGGCCGCCGCGGCGTCCTCCTCGGCGTCGGGGCGCGGCCCGTACCCGTCCTCGAAGTCGATGCGCAGGTCTTCCACCGGCTCACGCTCCAGCTTGGCCCGTACGCGCTCGTACACCGGCCCGGCGAGCGCGCCGGGCAGGCCGAGGACGGCGGCGAACGCGGCGGCGTCGGGTGCGTGCTCGTCGAGGGCCGCGAGCGCCTGGTCGCCCCAGGAGCGGACGGTGCCGGCGGTGACGACGTCACCGGGGACATAGACGGTGTGGACGGGCTGGCGGGTGCCGGGGTCGCCCGGGTAGCGGCGCGCGAGCTCGGCGTCGACGCCGGCGAGCGAGGCGCCGATGCCTTCCGTCAGCGCGCTCGCGAAGGTGGTCGCGACGGTTCGGTGCTGCCCCATTCCACACCCTCCGATTTCCGCTGAGCGGAATTCACTGTCCGTGCGGCGAAGTTATCGGGCGGCCCGGCGGAAGGTCAACAGGCGGAGATCCCCTCGTGCCGGAGCCCCCGTGCGCGTCCGCGCACGGGGGCTCCGGCCGAGAGGTGGTGCGGGTCAGCCCTTGCGGGACTTGACCTCCTCGGTGAGCTGCGGGACGACCTCGAAGAGGTCGCCGACCACGCCGTAGTCGACCAGGTCGAAGATCGGGGCCTCGGCGTCCTTGTTGATGGCGACGATCGTCTTCGAGGTCTGCATGCCGGCCCGGTGCTGGATGGCACCGGAGATGCCCGCCGCGATGTACAGCTGCGGGGAGACCGACTTGCCGGTCTGGCCGACCTGGTTGGTGTGCGGGTACCAGCCGGCGTCGACGGCGGCGCGGGAGGCGCCGACGGCCGCGCCGAGCGAGTCGGCCAGGCCCTCGATGAGGGAGAAGTTCTCGGCGCCGTTGACGCCGCGGCCGCCGGAGACCACGATCGCGGCCTCGGTCAGCTCGGGACGGCCGGTCGACTCGCGCGGCGTGCGGGAGACGACCTTGGTGCCGGTGGACAGCTCGCCGAAGGAGACGGCCAGCTGCTCGACCGCGCCGGCGGCCGGGGCGGCCTCGGGAGCGGCGGAGTTGGGCTTGACGGTGATGACCGGGGTGCCCTTGGTGACGCGGGACTTGGTGGAGTACGAGGCCGCGAAGACGGACTGCGTGGCCACCGGGCCCTCGTCGCCGGCCTCCAGGTCGACGGCGTCGGTGATGATGCCGGAGCCGGTGCGGACCGCGAGGCGGGCCGCGATCTCCTTGCCCTCGGCGGAGGAGGGGACGAGCACGGCGACCGGGGAGACGGCCTTGAACGCCGCCTCCAGCGCGTCCACCTTGGGCGCGACGAGGTAGTCGGCGAACTCCGGCGCGTCGGCCGCGAGGACCTTGACCGCGCCGTACTCGCCGAGGGTCTTCGCGGCGCCCTCGGCACCGGCGCCGAGGTGCACGGCGACGGGCTCGCCGAGGCGGCGGGCGAGGGTGAGCAGCTCGAGCGTGGGCTTGCGGACGGCACCGTCCACGTGGTCGACGTAGACGAGGACTTCAGCCATGGGAATGCACTCCTGCGGAGAAAGGGGGGCGGGTGACGGTTCGTACGGGCGGCGGAAGCTCGCCGCGGTCCGCCGGGGCCGGCGCGGGCGCGCCGCGGGCCCCGGTGGAGGCCGCGACTAGATGAACTTCTGGCCCGCGAGGAACTCGGCGAGCTGCTTGCCGCCCTCGCCCTCGTTCTTGACGACGGTGCCGGCCGTGCGGGCCGGGCGCTCGTTGGCCTCGTCGACCGTGGTCCAGGAGCCCTCCAGGCCGACCTCTTCGGACTCGATGCCGAGGTCGGAGAGGTCCAGGGACTCCACCGGCTTCTTCTTGGCCGCCATGATGCCCTTGAAGGACGGGTAACGGGCCTCACCGGACTGGTCGGTGACGGAGACGACGGCCGGGAGGGCGGCCTCCAGCTGCTCGCTCGCGGCGTCGCCGTCACGGCGGCCGGTCACCTTGCCGTCGGCGACGGCGACCTCGGAGAGCAGGGTCACCTGCGGGACGCCCAGGCGCTCGGCGAGCATCGCGGGAACGACGCCCATGCCACCGTCGGTGGAGGCCATGCCGCTGATGATCAGGTCGTAGCCGACGTGCTCCACGGCCTTGGCGAGCACCAGCGAGGTGCCGAGCGCGTCGGTGCCGTGCAGGTCGTCGTCCTCGACGTGGACGGCCTTGTGGGCGCCCATGGACAGCGCCTTGCGCAGCGCGTCCTTGGCGTCCTCGGGGCCGATGGTCAGGACGGTGATCTCCGCGTCATCCGCCTCGTCGGCGATCTGCAGCGCCTGCTCGACCGCGTACTCGTCGAGCTCCGAGAGCAGGCCGTCCACGTCGTCGCGGTCGACGGTCAGGTCCTCGGCGAAGTGCCGGTCGCCGGTGGCGTCGGGCACGTACTTCACACAGACAACGATCCTCAAGCTCACGCCGGCTCTCCTACTGCATCGTCTCTTCGTAGCTGCCTTGTGCAGGCAGCATAGGCGCCTTGTGGGGCGGATCCCGTGTCCCGGGTGCTATGCCCCGAACGGAATGTTACTCGTCAGTACACCCAGCGCGTTACCCGATTGCAAGGCCGGTCAGCTGTGATCTGCCCAACGCAGGGAAACCGGGACGTCTCAGTCCCGCAGACCGTTGAAGCGCCCCTGGTGGTAGACCAGCGGGCGGCCCGCGCCGGCGGGGTCGCCCGCGACGACTTCGGCGAGCACCAGCCGGTGGTCCCCGGCGGGTACCCGGGCCACCACCCGGCACACCAGCCACGCCAGGACGCCGTCGAGGAGCGGCACGCCCTCGGGGCCGGTGCTCCAGCGCGTGGGCGGGGCGAAGCGGTCCGCGCCGCTGCGCGCGAAAGTGCCGGCGAGCTCCTGCTGGTGCTCGCCGAGTATGTGCACCCCGACGTGCTCGGCCTCGGCGAGCACGGGCCAGCTGGAGGAGCCGGTGCCGATACCGAAGGAGATCAGCGGGGGCTCGGCGGCGACGGAGGTGAGCGAGGTGGCGGTGAAGCCGACCGGGCCGGCGCCCCGGGCGGTGATCACGGCGACGCCGGCGGCGTGCCGGCGGAAGACGGAGCGCAGCAGTTCGGGGGTGGCGAGGCGGGAAGTGCCGAGACCGGGCAGGGCCGTCATGGAGCTGTCCTTCTGCTGGAGGTCGAACCAGGAGCTGTACGGTCGCGGGCGCTCAGGGACTCGGACAGCGCGCGCCGGCGGTCCGCGGCGGACCGGCGGACGCCCGCCCGTGGAGAAGAAGCGATCCAGGCCACATCACGTCACAGTGACGATTCGGGCCACACAGCGTCAAGTGCGGCCGGGGAGATGGGAGACGGATCACGGCCGGCTCACACGGCCGCGCCGAGGGCCGCGATGACGTCGGCCTTCCGCGGCTGCCCTGCGGCGCGGCGCACGACGCGGCCCGCCCGGTCCAGGACCAGGACCGTGGGGGTGGCGTCGACGCGCAGGGCGCGCACGAGCGCCAGCCGTGCCTCCGCGTCGATCTCGACGTGCGCGACGCCCTCCACCATGGCCGCGACCTCCGCCAGGACGCGCCGCGTCGCCCTGCAGGGCTGGCAGAAGGCGCTGGAGAACTGCACCAGCGTCGCCCGCTCCCCCAGCTCCGCGCCGATGTCGCCGGCTCCCAGCCGCTGCTCCCCGTCCTGCCCGCGCACGCTCGTCCTTCCGCCGCCGCCCCGGTTCCGGGCCCGATGCCCGCACCGGGGCGGATCCCCGTACGTTCCGCTCGGTTGCAGCGCCCGCGGGCCCCGGGAAATTTCCCGCCGGGGGTCCGGCCGCGGACCCGCTCCGGTGCGCACGGGGTCAGCCGGGCGTGCGAGGTGTACCTTCGGCAGTGTCGGGCAGGCGGTCACCGCCTGGCCGACGTGATGAGAATCTCCCGGTCAGCGGGGCGTCCTCGCTGGTCCGTGGGCCGGGCGATCAGGCACGATCGGCCGGGTGCCGAGAACCTACGGCCGCGTAACTTCAGCCGGGAGAACCCTCCCCAGGCCCAGAAGGACTCCCCGATATGGCAGAACTCGTCTACCCCCCGGTGATCGGTGTCGCCCGCACCATGTTCAAGGCGCTCGATCTGCGCTTCGACATCCAAGGCACCGAGCACGTTCCGCAGCGTGGCGGGGCGGTTCTGGTGAGCAACCACATCGGCTATCTCGACTTCGTCTTCTGCGGGCTGGCCACCCGCCCGGCCAAGCGGCTCGTGCGCTTCATGGCGAAGGAATCCGTCTTCCGGCACAAGATGTCGGGGCCGCTGATGCGCGCGATGAAGCACATCCCCGTGGACCGGGCGGCCGGGATGGGTGCGTACAAGCACGCGCTCACGGCACTGCGGTCGGGCGAGATCATCGGCGTCTTCCCCGAGGCGACGATCTCCCAGTCGTTCACGCTGAAGAACTTCAAGTCGGGCGCGGCGCGGCTGGCGCAGGAGGCGGGCGTTCCGCTGCTGCCCATGGCGCTGTGGGGCACCCAGCGGCTGTGGACCAAGGGTCACAAGCGTGACCTGGGCCGCCACCACATCCCGATCGCGATGCGGGTGGGCGAGCCGATGGCGGCCGATCCGGAGGAGAGCGCGGAGACCGTCACCGAGCGGGTGCGCGGGCGCGTCCAGGAGCTGCTGGAGTCCGCGCAGCGCGCCTATCCGGTCCGTTCCAAGGGCCCGGACGACAGCTGGTGGATCCCGGCGCACCTGGGGGGCACGGCCCCTACCCCTGCTGAGGCGGCGGTTCTGGATCGCCGCTGAGCTCCGCCGGCGGGCGGGCGCATCATCTGCGGGTGCGTCGTGGCCGGTCGCGCAGTTCCCCGCGCCCCTTCGGGGCGCGGCTGAACCGCACAGGACTCAAGGGGGGGGCCACGGGCCGGCAGCCCCCGGCTCCCGCGGAGAACACAACGCCGCGCCCGGCCGCGAAGTCGCCTGACTTCGCGGCCGGGCGCGTTTTCGCGCGCGCTACCGCGCTACCGCTTGTTCATCTCCTCCGCGAGCGCCGCGGCGAACGCGTCCACGTCGGCCTCGGTGGTGTCGAAGGAGCACATCCAGCGGACGTCGCCCGCCGTCTCGTCCCAGAAGTAGAAGCGGTAGCTCTTCTGCAGCCGCTCGCTCACATCGTGCGGCAGCCGGGCGAAGACGCCGTTGGACTGCACCGGGTGCAGGATCTCGACGCCCTCCACGGGCCGTACGGCCTCCGCCAGCCGCGCGGCCATGGCGTTGGCGTGCGAGGCGCTGCGCAGCCACAGGTCGCCGCTGAGCAGCGCCTCGAACTGCACGGAGACGAAGCGCATCTTGGAGGCGAGCTGCATCGACATCTTGCGCAGGTGCTTCATCGCGCGCACCGCGTCCGGGTTGAGGACGACGACGCACTCGCCGAAGAGCAGCCCGTTCTTGGTGCCGCCGAAGGAGAGCAGGTCCACCCCGGCGTCGGTGGTGAAGGCCCGCAGCGGGACGCCGAGCGTGGCCGCCGCGTTGGCGATCCGCGAGCCGTCCATGTGGACCTTCATGCCCCGCTCGTGGGCGTGGTCGCAGATCTCCCGGACCTCTTCGGGCGTGTAGCAGGTGCCCAGCTCGGTGGTCTGCGTGATGGAGACGATCTGCGGCTGTGCCCGGTGCTCGTCGTCCCAGCCGAAGGCTTCCCGGTCGATGAGCTCGGGGGTGAGCTTGCCGTGCTCGGTGGGGACCGTCAGCAGCTTCAGCCCGCCGACCCGCTCGGGCGCCCCGCACTCGTCGACGTTGATGTGCGCGGAGGCGGCGCAGATGACCGCGCCCCACCGCTCGGTGGCCGCCTGGAGGGCGACGACGTTGGCGCCCGTTCCGTTGAAGACCGGGAAGGCCTCGGCGGTCGGCCCGAAGTGGGCGCGCATCACGTCCTGGAGGTGGGTGGTGTAGTCGTCCTCGCCGTAGGCGACCTGGTGGCCGCCGTTGGCGAGGGCGAGCGCCGTGAGAATCTCGGGGTGCACGCCCGCGTAGTTGTCACTGGCGAAGCCGCGCAGCTCGGGGTCGTGCCGGCGTATCGCGTCGGTCGGTGCGGGCGCGGAGAGGGGGGTCACGGTTGCGGGGTCAGCCACTGACGGGTTCCGTTCACTTCCTGGGCGGGCTTCTCCCAGACGTTGACGATGGCCTCGGCCAGGTCCTTGACGTCCGTGAAGCCCGCGAATTTCGCGTTCGGGCGTTCGGCGCGCATGGCGTCGTGCACGAGGGCCTTGACCACCAGGATGGCAGCGGCCGCCTGCGGGCCGTCCTCGCCCCCCGCCTTGCGGAAGGAGTCGGCGAGGGCGAGCGTCCACGCCTCGGCCGCGGCCTTGGAGGCGGAGTACGCGGCGTTGCCCGCGGTGGGCTTGCTGGCACCGGCGGCGCTGATCAGCAGGAAGCGGCCGTTGCCGCTGCGCTGCAGGGGCGCCTCGAAGGCGAGCGAGGTGTGCTGGACGGTGCGGATGAGCAGCTTCTCCAGCAGCTCCCAGTCGGCCAGGTCGGTCTCGGCGAAGGTGGCCGAGCCGCGCCAGCCGCCGACGAGGTGCACCAGGCCGTCGATGCGGCCGAATTCCTTCTCGGTGCGGTCCACCCAGGCGCGGGTGGCGTCGAGGTCCAGCAGGTCCACGGTGTCACCGGTGACGGTGGCGCCGCCGTGGGCGTAGCGGGCGGCGTCGACGGCCTCGGCCAGGCGGGCCGCGTCCGCGTCGGAGGCGACGACCGTGGCGCCGGCCTCGGCCAGGCGCAGCAGGGTCGCCCGGCCGGCCGGGCCGGCGGCTCCGGCCACCGCCACGACGGCGCCGTCCAGCCGGCAGTCGCCGTTCGTCGGAGTGCTCATGATCGTCGCCTCTTTCTCACGCTTGCTCACGCGGCTACCCGCTCGTCGCTCTTCGCGGTGATCCCCTTGGTCGAGGCGATCACGCTGCGCAGCTTCTTGGCAAGGGCCTCGTAGAACATGCTGAGCGGGAACTCGTCCGGAAGCACGTCGTCGACGAGCTTGCGCGGCGGCTGGGTGAGGTCGAGGGCCTCGGGGCCCTTGGCCCACACCGAGCCGGGGTGCGGGGCGAGGTAGGTCGAGACGAGCTCGTAGGCGGCGAACCAGTGGACGAGCTTGGGGCGGTCGATGCCGTCGCGGTAGAGCTTCTCGATCTCGCCGCACAGCTGGTTGGTGACCTGCGGAGCGCGGTCCCAGTCGATGTGCAAGGTGTTGTCCGTCCAGCGTACGACGTCGTGCTTGTGGAGGTAGGCGAAGAGCAGCTGTCCCCCGAGGCCGTCGTAGTTGCGGACGCGGTCGCCGGAGAGCGGGAAGCGGAACATCCGGTCGAAGAGCACGGCGTACTGCACGTCACGGCCCTGGGGGTAGCCGTCGCCCTCGAGCTTCACGGCCTCCTTGAAGGCGGTGAGGTCGCAGCGCAGCTCCTCCAGCCCGTACATCCAGAACGGCTGGCGCTGTTTGATCATGAAGGGGTCGAAGGGCAGGTCGCCGTGGCTGTGGGTGCGGTCGTGGACCATGTCCCACAGGACGAACGCCTGCTCGCAGCGGGCCTGGTCGCCGACCATCTCCTGGATGTCGGCGGGCAGCTCCAGGCCGAGGGTGGCCACGGCCGCCTCGGTGACGCGGCGGAAGCGGGCGGCCTCGCGGTCGCAGAAGATGCCGCCCCAGGTGAAGCGCTCGGGGGCCTCGCGGACGGCGATGGTCTCCGGGAAGAGGACCGCGGAGTTGGTGTCGTATCCGGCGGTGAAGTCCTCGAAGGTGATGCCGAGGAAGAGGGGGTTGTCGTAGCGGGTGCGCTCCAGCTCGGCGAGCCACTCCGGCCAGACGACGCGCAGCACGACCGCTTCGAAGTTGCGGTCGGGGTTGCCGTTCTGGGTGTACATCGGGAAGACGACGAGGTGCTGGAGGCCGTCGGCGCGCTGGGCGGCCGGCTGGAAGGCCAGCAGGGAGTCGAGGAAGTCCGGGACCCCGAAGCCGTCGTCGGCCCAGCGGCGCAGGTCGGCGGCGAGCGCGGTGTGGTAGGCGGCGTCGTGGGGCACGAGCGGCGAGAGCTCCTCGACGGCCGAGGCCATGCGCTCCAGCTCGGCGCGGACGATCTCGCCCGGCGGTGCTCCTTCAGCCGTGAAGTCGATGGACCCGTCCGGGGACTGCCACGGCCGGATAGCCTCCACGGCATCCTTGAGCACCGCCCAGGCCGGGTGATCGATTACTCGGCCCGCGGCCGAATCAGCGGTCGCTATCGCCGTCGACGCAAGGATTTCCGTCATGGCTACCCCTCCTCAGGAGAACTTGGCGTTAAGACACCGTATCTGTGCGCGGTTCTTCTGCTCAAGGGGGTGGGCCATAAATTATCCTGCCGACCCCCCGGGTTCGCCGCCGTTTTTCCTGCGATCTCGGCGAACCGGGCGCCTCAGGCATCCATCGATTCCCACCCGCCCCAGCTGCCCCAGTCACTGCCCTAGCGCTGGCCTAGTCGCATTCCGGCCAAAGTCGACGGGGCTCCCCCGCGTACCTACCCCGGCGCGGGCGCGGAATTCATGAACTGGCAACAGTCTTCCGCTATTCGGACGGTTCGTGGCCTGACCTGGACAGATCACATCGGGCGCTGCCAGTCTCCCGCCATGCCCGTCGTCAGCGAGCCCCCGCCCCGCGCCGCTTCCCGGCGCGCACCCCTTCCGGACGTCCCCGGCGTCCCCGGCGTCCCCGGCGTCCCCGGCCTCTTCGCCGCCACGCGCCGCACCCGGGCCGCACGCCGCACCGCGCCCCTCGGCGCGGCCCTGGCCGTCCTGCTGGCCGCGGCCGCCGGCTGCGCCCCGCAGGAGGACACCGGCGCCGCCCGGGGCCCCGCCGGGCCGTCCGCCGGGGCCGCCTGCGCGAAGGGCCGGCTGGCCACCGAGACCGCCGGGAAACTGACCGTGGGCACCGACAAGCCCGCCTACGCCCCGTGGTTCCAGGACGACGACCCGACGAGCGGCAAGGGCTTCGAGGCGGCCGTCGCCTACGCCGTCGCCGACCGCCTCGGATACGGCCGGTCCGACGTCGTCTGGCAGACCGTGCCCTTCAACACCGCCGTCGCCCCCGGGGCGAAGAAGTTCGATTTCGACATCAACCAGATCTCCGTCAGCGACGAGCGCCGCCGGGCCGTCGACTTCTCCTCCGGCTACTACGACGTACGGCAGGCCGTCGTCGCGCTGAAGGGCTCCGCGGCCGCCGGGGCCACGACGGTCGCCGGCCTCAAGGACGCCAAGCTCGGCGCCCAGGTCGGCACCACCAGCCTCGACGTGGTCAACGACATCATCAAGCCGGGACGGAAGCCGGCCGTCTTCCAGAAGAACGACTTCGCCAAGACGGCGCTCAAGAACGGGCAGGTCGACGCGATCGTCGTCGACCTGCCCACAGCCTTTTACATCACCTCCGCCGAGGTGCGGGACGCGAAGATCGTCGGCCAGCTCGCCGCCACCGGCGGCAAAGGCGAACAGTTCGGGCTCGTCCTGGACAGGGGCAGCCGCCTCACCGGCTGCGTCAGCGGCGCCGTCGACTCGCTGCGCCGGGACGGCACGCTCGCCGCGCTGGAGAAGCGGTGGCTCTCCGACGCCGCCGCGGCCCCGGTGATCGAGTGACGGCCCAGGAGACGGCGGCGGGGGCGCCCCGGGACACCCCGGACGCCCCTCCCCCCGTCGACACCTACCAGCCGTCGGCCCGGCGCCTGGAAAGGGAGCGCTTCCGCCGCGCCCGCACCCGGCGCGCCACGGCCGTCGCCGCCCTCAGCACGCTGGTCACCGGCGCCGTGCTGTTCGTCGCCGTCGTCAACTCCCCCGGCTGGCCGCGCACCAGGGAGACCTTCTTCAGCGCCCACTACGCGCGCGAGGCGCTGCCGAAGGTGCTCGACGGCCTCTGGCTCAACCTGCGGCTGCTGCTCGTCTGCGGGGCGATCGTCCTGGTCCTCGGCATGCTGATCGCCGTGGCGCGCACCCTGCGCGGCCCGGTGTTCTTCCCCCTGCGCGCCCTCGCCACCGCCTACACCGACTTCTTCCGCGGCCTGCCGCTCGTCATCTGCCTGCTGATGGTCGTCTTCGGCGTACCGGCGCTGCGGCTCCAGGGGGTGACGACGGACCCGGTGCTGCTGGGCGGGACGGCCCTGGTGCTCACGTACTCGGCGTACGTCGCCGAGGTGTTCCGCGCGGGCATCGAGTCCGTGCACCCCAGCCAGCGCGCCGCCGCCCGCTCCCTGGGACTCACCGGCCGGCAGACGCTGCGCTTCGTCGTCCTGCCGCAGGCGGTGCGCAGGGTCGTCCCTCCGCTGCTGAACGACCTGGTCTCGCTGCAGAAGGACACCGGCCTCGTCTCCATCGCGGGTGCGGTCGACGCCGTCTACGCGGCACAGATCGTCGCGAGCAAGAGCTTCAACTACACGCCGTACGTCGTCGCCGGGCTCATCTTCATCACGCTGACCATCCCCATGACCCGGTTCACCGACTGGATCACCCGGCGGACCGACCGCCGCCGGGCCCAGGGAGGGCTCGTATGAGCATGATCAAGGACACCGGACCGACCGCCGCCGCGCCCGCGGACGGCGGCCCGGTGCTGCGGCTGGAGGCCGTGCGCAAGACCTTCGGGAGCACGGTGGTGCTGCGCGACGTCGACCTGGACGTCGCCCCGCACACGGTGACCGCGCTCATCGGCGCGTCCGGTTCGGGCAAGTCCACGCTGCTGCGGTGCGCGAATCTGCTGGAGGAGATCGACGACGGGGCGATCTTCCTGGACGGGGAGGACATCACCGACCCCCGCGTGGACCCCGACACGGTGCGCCGCCGCATCGGCGTGGTGTTCCAGGCGTACAACCTCTTCCCGCACATGTCCGTGCTCGACAACATCACCCTCGCCCCGCGCCGGGTGCACGGTGTGCCGCGCGCGGAGGCGGAGGAGCGGGCCCGGGAGCTGCTGGAGCGGCTCGGCCTGGCCGGCAAGGCCGGCGAGTACCCGGACCGGCTCAGCGGCGGCCAGCAGCAGCGCGTGGCGATCGTCCGGGCCCTCGCCGGCCGGCCCCGGCTGCTGCTCCTCGACGAGATCACCGCGGCGCTGGACCCGGAGCTGGTCGGCGAGGTGCTGAGCGTCGTGCGCGACCTCAAGGAGGAGGGCATGACCATGGTCCTGGCCACCCACGAGATGGGCTTCGCCCGGGACGTCGCCGACCAGGTGTGCTTCCTGGACGGCGGGGTGGTGCTGGAGCGCGGCACCCCCGCCGAGGTCTTCGGTGCCCCGCGGCAGGAGCGCACCCGGCGCTTCCTCCGCCGGCTCGTCGACGCGGGCCGGCTGTAGGGCGGGGCTGGTAAGGGGCGCGGACCAAGGACGACGCCCCTTACCAGCCCGCTGGTCGCGGGACAGTGGCCTACGGCAGGTCCTTGACCAGCAGCTCGAACTCCAGATCGTCGCGCTGCGGAATGCCGAAGCGCTCGTCCCCGTAGGGGAACGGGCTCATCCGCCCGGTGCGCCGGTAGCCGCGGCGCTCGTACCAGGCGATCAGCTCGTCGCGCTGGCGGATGACGGTCATGTGCATCTCGCGGGCGCCCCACCGCGCGCGGACGATCCGCTCGGCCTCCGCGATGATCTTCTTGCCGAGCCCGGCGCCCTGCATGTCCGGACGGACCGCGAACATCCCGAAGTAGGCGTGCTCACCCCGGTGTTCGAGCTGACAGCAGGCGACCGTCTCACCGCCGAGTTCCACCAGCAGCAGATGGCTGTTCTCGTCCGTCACCACGGCCTTGACGCCGTCGGGGTCGGTCCGCTGGCCGTCCAGCAGGTCCGCTTCGGTCGTCCAGCCCGCGCGGCTGTCGTCGCCCCGGTAGGCGGATTCCACGAGGGCGACGAGCCCCGGCACGTCGGCGAGGGTTGCGGCCCGGAAGGTCGGCTCCGCGGTACGGCTGCTGGCGGCGGTCTCCATGGTTTCCGTGAAGTCCTCTCTGTACGTTGTCGACTCCGTGCGATGCATACGAAATGCGATGCATACGAACACTAACGCGGGCGTGAGTGCGTACAGTCGCCGTCATGGTCCACGTACTGAGCAGCAGGGTGCTATTGCGGCCCACCGACCCGGAGCGGTCACGGGCCTTCTACGGCGGGGCGCTGGGGCTCGCGGTCCACCGCGAGTTCGGTACCGGTCCCGAGCGCGGGACGGTCTACTTCCTGGGCGGCGGCTTCCTGGAGGTCTCGGGGCGGTCCGACACCCCGCGGGACCCCGGTCTCGAACTCTGGTTCCAGGTCGCCGATGTGGCGGCGGCACACGAGGAGTTCCGGCGGCGCGGGGTGGAGATCCTGGAGCCACCGGAGCGCAAGCCGTGGGGACTGGACGAGATGTGGATCGCGGATCCGGACGGGGTGCGCATCGCGGTGGTGGAGGTGCCGGAAGGGCACCCCCTGCGGTACCGCCCGGGCATCTGACGCCGCGCGGGTCGTCTGTGGGGCGGGCGTAGCGGCGCAGGCGCCGATCGTGGGGCCTCGCAGTCGTGGTTCGCGCCCCCGCCCCCTGCCACCGCGCATGCGCGGGCGCGCTCGGGTAAGGCATGTGCTCCCCCTCTGCGCCCGTGCGCTCCCATGTGAAGTCGCCGGAGGGGGAATCCTCCGTGGGTAGCCTGCGCCTCCGGGAGGTGTACCGTGCACGGACCGCCGCTGGTCGGCTGGTTGCTGGTGGCGCTCTGCGCCGCGACGGGCGTGTACTGCCTCGCACGGATAAGGGCCGGCGCGGCGACCGAGCACCGGGCGACGGGCGGCGACGCCCTGATGGGCCTGGGCATGGCGGCGATGGCCGTGCCGACGGCCGTGCTGGACACCCGGCCGTGGGGCGCGCCGCTGTTCGCCGTGATCTTCGGTGCCGCCGGGCTGCACGCGCTGGTCGTGGTGGCGCGCGGCCGCACCGAATCCCATCATCTGCACCATGCCGTGGGCGCCTTCGCGATGGTCTACATGGCGCTGGCGATGGCGGCCGCCCCCATGAGCGGGCACGCCCGCCATCCGGGCACGGGGCACGAGCCCGCGGGAACGCCCCTGCTGACGGGCCTGCTGCTGGTGTATTTCGCGGTGTACGTGGTGCGGACGGTGGCCGTCCTCGTCCCGGTGGTGGCCGTCACCTCCGGCGAGGCCACCTGGTCGGGGCGGCCCAACCTCACCAACGCCTGCCGACTGTCCATGGGCATCGGCATGCTGGCGATGCTCCTGACACTCTGAGCGCGGACGGGGCCGGGCCCCGTCCGCGGCCGTGGCATGCGTCACTTCGCGCGCGGGTCCGTACCCGGGCGCCGCGCGCCCTCATAGGCTGACGGCCATGATGGTCCCGCTCGCGTTGCTGGTTCTCGGTGGACTGCTCGCGGCCGTGGCGCCGCGCGTGCTGACCCGTGCCGACTGGCCCGACCGTGAACCCGTCGTGGCCCTGTGGGTGTGGCAGTGCGTGGTGGCGGCCGTGCTGCTGTGCTGTGCTCTCGCCATGTCGCTGAGCGCCGCCGCGGCGTGGGCGGCGGTGCGCGGCCATGTCTTCGCGGCCGCCCCGCACGGGGTGGTGGAGGCGTACGCCCTCACCGCCTACGGAGCGTGGGCCGCGCCCCTGGCCCTCGCGCTGGCCTGCGGCGCCGTCTGGACCGCGGCGATGCTGACCCGCGAGATCAGCTGGGCGCGCGCCCGGCGCAGGCAGCGGCGCGCGGAGGTGGTCGTACGCTCCCCGAGGCTGCCCGGTGAGGAACCGGACGCGGGCGGGCTGGTGGTCCTGGAGGGTGAGCGCCCCGACGCCTGGTGGCTGCGCGGCGGGCCCGCTCCGCAGCTGGTGATCACCACCGGGGCGCTGCGGCGGCTCAAGGGGTCACAGCTGGAGGCCGTGCTGGCGCACGAGCAGGGGCACGCGCGGGCCCGGCACGACTGGCTGCTGCACTGCTCGGCGGCGCTGGCCAACGGATTTCCGCAGGTGCCGGTGTTCGCCGCGTTCCGCGACCAGGTGCACCGCCTGGTCGAGCTGGCGGCGGACGATTCGGCCTCCCGGCGCTTCGGGCGTCTGACGACGGCGCTCGCCCTGGTGGAGCTCAACGAGGGCCGCGGGGTCTTCGGCCCGTGTCCGAACCCGCTGTCGCAGGTGCCGGGCCGGGTGGACCGTCTGCTGGCGCCCGCGCCGCGGCTGACGGCTGGCCGCCGCCTGCGGCTCACCGCCATGGCCGCGCTGGTGCCGGCGGTGCCCCTGCTGGTGACGTTCGTGCCCGGGCTCAGTGCGCTGGGCTGACGTCCGCCGTCGCCCGTGGTGTGAAGGAACTGGTTTCGCCGGCGCCTCATGGGCGACGATCTGATCATGCCTGTTCCGACGCGCTCCCCGTCCGCGGATTCCGTTCCGTACCTTCTGGTGCGTTCCGTGTGGATACGCATGGGGGGCGCTCTGTGCGGTGTCTTCGTCGTCCTCCTGGTCCTGGTCGCCGCGGCCTGGGGCCCGCTGGACTCCCTGGACCGGCAGGTCGCGGACGGTCTGCACCCGACCGCGGTGGACCACCGCGGGTGGACGCACACCATGCGCGTGCTGTCGGACTGGCTGTGGGACCCCTGGACGATGCGCGCCGCTCTCGCCGTGACGGCCCTGTGGCTCGCCCGGCGGCAGGAGTGGCTGCTCGTGGCCTGGGTCGCCGTCACCTCCGCGCTGGGAACCGGGCTCCAGCAGGGGCTCAAGGCGGCCGTCGGGCGTGACCGGCCGCGCTGGACGGACCCGGTGGCCACCGCGCACTACCAGGCGTTCCCCTCGGGGCACGCGCTGACCGCGACGGTGGCCTGCGGCCTGCTGGTGTGGCTGCTGTGGCTGCACGGCACCCGGACGGGCGGGGTGCGGACAGCCCTGGCGCTGGGCGCGGTGTCGGTGCTCGGGGTCGGGTTCACCCGGGTCTACCTGGGCGTGCACTGGCTGTCGGACGTGGTGGGCGGCTGCCTGCTGGGCGCGGCTCTGGTGGCCGTGTCGGCCGGGCTGCACGGCGTGGTGACGCAGCGGCGCGGCGCGGGGGTGTCCACGGGCCCGTCCGACTGACGGCGCCGGGTGGCACCGCGCCCCGCCGCCGTACCGGGCGGCGCCTCCGGCGCCCCGCTGCTCCGGACAAGACGCCCCATATGATGAGCAGCGATCCGTCCGGACAGGGGGAGTCGTCGCCATTGCCGCGTTACACGAGGTGACTCGCATCCGTTTGCTCGGCCCCGTCCAGTACGTCTCGGCCGAGGGGACCGCCACCCGCCCCGGAGCACCGGGGCCGCAGGCCGTACTGGCGGCCCTGGCGCTGCGCGCGGGGAACCTGGTGACCATCGACGAGTTGATCGACGGTCTGTACCACGACGATCCGCCGTCCTCCGCCCGGCGCGTGGTGGTGAACTACGTGCACCGGCTGCGGACGCACTTCGACCGTGTGGACGCGGGCGGTGGCGAGCGCCCGTCCTCGGTCATCGGCACCACGGCCGACGGATACGTGCTGCGGCTGCCCGAAGGGGATGTCGACGCGCTGCGGTTCGGCCTGCTCACGGCGCGGGCCAGGAACCTGGCCCGGGGTGGCGACCCCTCGGCCGCGGCGGCCTGTCTGGAGGAGGCGCTCGGGATGTGGCGGGGGCCCGCTCTGGCGGGGTTGCCCGGGCCCGGTGCGCAGGACCAGCGCCGTGCGCTGAGCGAGCAGCGCGCGTCCGCGGAGGAGCACCGCCTGGAGCTGCTGCTCGCGTGCGGGCAGAGCTCGGAGCTGGTGCCGGACATCCTGCGCGCTCTGGAGGCGTACCCGTACCGGGAGCGGTTGCACGGTGCGCTGATGGTGGCGCTCTACCGGTCCGGGCGCGGCCCCGAGGCGCTCCTGGCCTACGACAATGCCCGCCGGGTGCTCGCGGAGGAGCTGGGCGTCGACGCGGGTCCCGCCCTGCGGGAGCTGCACGCGGCCATCCTGGCGGAGGACCGGGCGCTCCTCGCGGCCCCGTCCCCGGCGGACGGGGGGACGCCTTCGCCGGGCGGACGGGGGCGGCCGGCTGCTCCGGGCCCGCGGGCGCCCGCCCAGCTCCCGCCCGTGCCCTGTGACTTCACCGGCCGCCAGGAGCAGATCGCCGCGGTGGTCTCCGCGCTCACCGGCGGTGCCGAGCACGCCGTCGCGGTCATCACGGGCATGGGCGGAGTCGGCAAGACCAGCCTGGCCCTGCGCACGGCGCACGCCGTGGCCGGGACGTATCCGGACGGGCAGCTGTACGCGAATCTGCGCGGGCCGGACGGAGCCCCGTGCGACCCGGCCGGGATCCTGACGGGCTTCCTGGCGGCGTTGGGCGTTCCGCACGAGCGGTTCCCGGTCTCGCTCGCCGACCGCACGGCCCTGTTCCGCACCCTGCTGTCGCAGCGCGCCGTGCTGGTCGTGCTGGACAACGCCTCCAGCGTGGCGCAGGTCGAACCGCTGCTGCCGGGCGCGGCCCGGTGCGCCGCGCTGATCACGGCCCGGGCCCTGGCGGCGATGCCGGCCGTCCTCACCGTGCCCCTGGTGGGCCTGGGCCCGGACGACGCGGTGGAGCTGATCGGCAAGGTCGCGGGGGCGCGGCGGCTCGATGAGGAACCGGATGCCGTCGCGGCGCTGGCGGCGGTCTGCGGGTACCTGCCGCTGGCGCTGCGCGCGGCCGGGGCCCGCCTCGCGGCCCGGCCCGCGTGGAGCGTCGCCACGCTGCTGGCCCGCGTGTCGGACCAGGCCAGGCTGCTCGGCGAGCTCCGGATGGGAGAGCTGACGGTCGAGGCGGTCTTCGAACTGTCGACGTCCCAGCTGACCGCACGGCAGGCCCGTGCGTTCATGGCGCTGTCCGTCCCGCACTGCGCGGCCTTCGACGTCCCGAGCGCGGCCGCCGTTCTCGAACTGCCGGAGCAGGACGCCGAGGCGGTGCTCGAAGCGCTGGTGGACGCCGTGCTCCTGGAGGCCGGCGCCCCGGGCCGCTACCACTTCCACGACCTGGTCGGCGCGTACGCGCGGGCGAAGGCACAGGCCGAGCTGAGCGAGGGAGAGCGCCGTGCGGTGGTGCGCCGCGCGGCCGACTACATGTGTGCCAGCGTCGTCGCCGCGGTACGGGCCACCCAGCCCCTGGCCGGGCCGCTGACCGCGGAGATCCACCCGCGGCGGTCGGCGGGCGCGGACATGGCGAGCGGGCGCGACGCGATGGCGTGGATGCAGGGCGCGCTGCCCACGCTGGCCGCGGTCGTGGAGCAGGCGGCGGCCAGTGGTGACCCCGACGCGGTGGCCCTGGCCGTGGACATCGTCACGCTCGTGCCCTGCTTCGAGGACGTCGTGCCGCTGGCGCCCCTCGCGCAGGGCGCGACCGCGCTGGTCCCGGCCGCCCTGGAGCACTGCGGCGGGCACATGGCGGGCACCGCCCACTACGCGGCGGGAGTGATCCTCAAGAAGCACTCCTCTCCCGAGTCCCTCCACCGTTCGCGGGCCCATCTGCTGAAGGTCCTGGAGATCTTCGAGGACGTTCCCGCGCCGGGCGACGGCCACCGGCCCTTCCTGCTGATGCTGTTCACTCTGGCGATGCTGGCCGAACTGGACCTTCAGTTCGGGGACTTCGCGTCGGCCCGGGCCTTCGCGGAGCGGTCGGTGGCCCTGGCCGCGGTCAGCGGCGACCGGGAGCTGGTCGCGCGGCGGCGCACCGTCCTGCTCCAGATCGAGGTCGAGGACCCGGACCGGCTGATGGGTTTGGCCCGGATCGCGGAGGAGTGCCGGGAGCTGACGGGGGTCTTCACCCGCAGCGAGGACGAGAAGTGGCTCATCAGGGTGATGATGACGGAGGCGGACAGCCTCCTGCGCGGCGGCGGCCACGCGGCGGCGGCCCGGCTGTACCGCCGGCCGCTGGAGCGTGCCCGCTCCAGCGGCCAGGTCCGCAACGAGACGGAGTGTCTGTTCCGGCTCTCCGAGGCGCTCCTGGCCACCGGGGACGCCGAGCCCGCCGTCGAGGCCGCGCGGGGCGCCCTGGCCGGCGCCCGGCTGGCCCAGGAACCGCTGCTGACGGCGCACAGCTGCCGGGCTCTCGGCCGGGCCCTGCGGGCGGTGGGCGAGGAAGCGGCGGCCGGCACGCACCTGGCCCGGGCCGAGGAGCTGTACCGAGGGCTGCGCAGGGCCGCGGAGGCGGGGGCGGACCTTACGGAGGGGCCCCGCCCGGGTGCGGTGCCGCCGCTCCCGGACGGGCCCTGAGCACGCCGCGGGTGCTGCGCCCGTTCACCCCACCGGCAGTTCCCTGCGGCTGCGGACCGGGCCGTGGAGGAGGAGCAGGGCGCACAGGGCGTTGCCCGTGTAGAGGATCCACAGGGCGCCGCGGTCGCTGAGGACGGTGGCGAGGGCGCCGCCCAGGAGGCTGCCGACCGGGACCGCTCCGTACATGAGGAAGCGGATGCTGGAGCTGATCCGGCCGAGCATTCCGGGCGGGCAGTACGCCTGCCGGAAGCTGACGATGATCACGTTTCCGGCGACGATGCTCGCGGTGAGGCAGAAGTCTCCGACGAGGAAAGCCACCAGCCCCGCGCCGTCGGTGGTGAGCGGGATCAGCAGCCCGAACGGGCCGCCGCAGAAGGCGCACAGCAGCACGGCCCGGGCGGTGCCGAACGTGCGGGCCAGCAGGGGCGAGAGGACGGCGCCCAGCACCCCGCCGAGGCCGGCGAGGGCGATCAGCACGCCGATGGTGCCGCCGTCGACGCCGACCGTGCGGCTCAGGAACACGATCGCGAGCGCCTGGGTGCCCGCGAGGAAGAGGTTCATGCCGGCGTCGCACAGCAGGATGGTCCGCAGGAAGGGATCGCGGACGAGGTAGGCGAAGCCTTCGCGGATCTCCGGGCCGAGGGCGGGGGCCCGGCGCCGCTCACCGCCCGGCGGGCCCTCCCGCGCCCGGATGCGGGTCAGCAGGAGCACCGAGGCGAGAAAGCTCAGCCCGTCCGCGAGGAACCCGAAGACCGCTCCCCCGGCCTGGACGAGCGCGCCGCCCGCGCTCGGCGCGACGACGTCGGCGGCCGATTCGCTGGTCTCCAGCTTGGCGTTGCCGTCCGCGAGGTCCGCACGCGGCAGCAGGGCGGGGACGTAGGCGCTGTAGGCCGCGCGGAAGAAGACGTCGGCGGTTCCGGACAGGACGGCCACCAGGAGGAGTTGGCCGATGGAGAGGGCGTCCAGCCAGGCGGCCGCCCCGACGGTGAGGAGCAGCGCTCCCGAGACGGCATTGCAGACGATCATCACGGGGCGGCGGCGCACGCGGTCGACCCAGGCCCCGGCGGGCAGGCCGATCAGCACCCAGGGCAGCCAGGCGGCGGCGTTCAGCACGCTCATGGTCATCGAGCTCGCGTGCAGGGTGTCCACGGCGATCAGCGGCAGCATCACGCGCGTCGCCGCGCTGCCGGCCTGGCTGATCGACTCCCCCGCCCACAGCAGCCGGAAGTCGCGGTGGCGCAGGGAGCCCTTCACCGGGCCTGCCTGTCCCGGAGGACCGCGCCGACGCGTGCGAGCGGCTGCTCGGCCATCATGTCGCCGTGGGCGCAGGCGAGGTCGTGCCGGTCGATGTGCCCCGTCACGTAGGGCAGCCACGGCTCGGGGCCGACGGCGCCGGCGTCCGCGTCGAGTGCCGCGGTGAAAAGGGTGACGTCGCCGTGGAAGCGGCCGGGGCGGTGGCGGCCGGCGAGCGTGCCGTGGTGGACGAACGCCTCGCCGACCGCCGCGATCACGTCCGTTCCGAGGCCGGCCAGCGGCCCGTCCGGGGCACCGGCCAGCCGGCGGAACGCGGCGTCGTCGATCGGGGTGTCCGCCACCGGGTGGCCCAGGGACGCGAGGAGTTCGGCCAGTGGGTCCCCCTCGGGACGCTCCCCGGCGTCGGCATCGGCGTCAGTACCGGCGGGGTAGCCGTCGAGCATCACCAGTTCGGCGACCTCCGCTCCGCGCCCCTGGAGGTGGACCGCCACGGCGTGCGCGACGACCGCGCCGAACGACCAGCCGAGGAGGTGGTAGGGGCCGGCCGGCTGGACGGTACGGATCAGGTCGGCGTAGTCCTCGGCCATGGCCTCGACGCTCGCCGGCCGGGCGGCCGGGTCGCGCAGCGCCCGTGCCTGGAGGGCGTACACCGGCCGGTCGGGGCCGAGGTGTCCGGGCAGCCCCGAGTACACCCAGCCGATGCCGGCCCCGGGGTGCACACAGAACAGCGGGGGTTTTCCGCCGCCGGTCCGGAGGGGGATCAGGGGGGTGAGCGAGTCGTGCGCGTCGTCCGCCGCGAGTCGTGCGGCCAGCCCGGCCGCGGTGGGTGCCTGGAACAGGTCCTGGATACCGAGCCCGGCCCCGAGTGCCGTCCGGGCGCGGGAGATGAGCCGGGCGGCGAGGAGCGAGTGTCCGCCGAGGTCGAAGAAGCTGTCGTCGACCCCGACGTCGGGCAGGCCCAGGACCTCGGCGAACAGGCCCGCCAGCGTCGATTCCTCCGGCGTGCGGGGCGCGCGGGAGGCCGTCCCCGCCGCACGGTCCGGGCGCGGCAGCGCGGCCCGGTCCAGCTTGCCGTTCGGCGTCAGCGGCAAGGCGTCCAGGACGGCGATCGCCGACGGCACCATGTGCTCCGGCAGCAGCGAGCCCACGGCGCGGCGCAGGGCGGCGGCTTCAACCGTGCGGCCGCTCGCGGGCACGACGTAGGCCACCAGCCGCTTGCCACCGGGGCCGTCCTCACGGACGGTCACCGCGGCCTGCGCCACGCCCGGCAGCCCGGCCAGGGCGGCCTCGATCTCACCCGGCTCGACGCGGAACCCCCGGATCTTCACCTGCTCGTCCGCCCGGCCCAGGAACTCCAGGACACCGTCCCGGTCCCATCGCACGAGGTCGCCCGTGCGGTACATCCGCTCCCCCACCGCGAACGGACACGCCACGAACCGCTCCGCCGTCAGCCCCGGCCTGCCCAGATAGCCCCGGGCCAGCCCGGGACCGGCGAGATAGAGCTCGCCCGCGACACCGGGCGGCACGGGCCGCAGCGCCGCGTCCAGGACGTAGGCCCGGGTGTTGGCGACCGGGCGGCCGACCAGGGGACGGTCGCTGTCCGCCAGGTCCCACCACAGGGCGTCGACCGTGCACTCGGTCGGGCCGTAGAAGTTGAAGCAGAGCATGTCGTCGACGTCCCGCAGCCGTTGCCACAGGGCCGGGCCGGCGGCCTCGCCGCCGATCTGGAAGACCCGAGGGGGACGGTCGGCCAGGCCCTCTTCAAGGAGTTGTTCGGCGTGGGTGGGTGTGAGACCGATGACGTCGATCCGGGCGTCGGCGATGTGGCGCACCAGGGCGCCCGCGTCGCGGCGGATGTCGTCGCCGATGACGTGCAACTCATGGCCCGCGACCAGCCACAGCAGGTCGTCCCAGGCGGCGTCGAAGGACAGCGAGGTCATCAGGGCCACGCGCATGGGCCGGGCCCCGTACGCCTCCTCGGCGCGGGCCATGACGCCCGCGCGGTGGAAGGCGTAGAGGTTGCGCAGCCCAGCGTGGTCGGTGACGACGCCCTTGGGCCGGCCGGTGGAGCCGGAGGTGTGGATGAGGTACGCGGCGTGGCCGGGGTGTATCTCGCGTCCGAGATTGTCCGGGGGCTCGGCGGCGGTGGCGTGGTCGTCCGCCAGGAGGTGAGGGGTGTCGCCGAGCGGCAGCCGGTCCGCCGTCGCCGTGTCGGTGACGACGAGCGCGGGGGCGGCGTCCTCCAGCAGCAGGGCGATGCGCTCGGCCGGGTAGCCGGTGTCGACGGGCAGGCAGGCGGCACCGGCTTTGAGGACGGCCAGCAGCGCCACCACCGACTCCTGGGACCGGGGCAGCGCCACGGCCACCACGCGCTCGGGCCCGGCGCCGGCCCGCGCCATGTGGCGGGCGAGCCGGTTCGCCCGGGCGTTGAGCTCGCTGAAGGTCAGTGCCGTGTCCTCGTGCACCACGGCCGTGGCCCTCGGGGTGCGTGCGGCTTGGATCTCGAACAGCTCGGGGACGGTCGCGTGGGGCACCGGCAGTCCGGTGTCGTTCCACCGCACCAGCATCCGGTCGCGCTCCTCGGGTGAGAGGGGGTCCGCCGCGCTCACCGGCCGGGCCGGGTCGGCGGCGAGCGCGCCCAGGACCCGCGCGAGGCCGGCGGCGAGGCCGGCCGCCGTCCGTGGGTCGAGGAGCTGCGCCGCGTAGTGGAGCGAGCCGCTGATGCCGGCCGGGGCGCCGTCGGTGTCCCGCTGTTCCTGGACGTCGACGATCAGGTCGAACTGTGCCGCGTCGAAGCGGAGGGGTTCGTCGCGGACGTCGAGGCCGGCGAGGGTCAGGGGGTCGTCGGCGGTCTCCTGGAGTTGGAGCATGACCTGGAAGAGGGGGTGCCGGGCAAGGGACCGCTCGGGGTTGAGGGCCTCGACGACCTGCTCGAAGGGCACGTCCTGGTGTTCGTACGCCGTCAGGTCCGCTTCCCGGACCCGGGAGAGGAGGTCGGCGAACGTGGGGTCGCCGGAGACGTCGGTGCGCAGGACCAGGGTGTTGACGAAGAAGCCCACGAGGTCGTCCAGGGCTTCGTCCGCACGGCCGGCCACCGGTGTGCCGATCGGGATGTCGGTGCCGGCACCGAGCCGGGACAGCAGCACCGCAAGGCCCGCCTGCAACACCATGAACAAGGTGCAGGCGTTCGACCGCGCGAGCTCTGACAGCCGGGTGTGGAGCGCGGCGTCCAGCTCCACGGGAACCGCACCACCCGCGTGACCGGCCACCGCCGGGCGCGGCCGGTCGAAGGGCAGGGCCAGCTCGGAAGGAAGGCCGGCGAGGTGCTTCCGCCAGAAGTCCAGCTGCCGGGACGCGACGCTGTCCGGGTCGCTCTCCTCCCCCAGCAGCTCCCGCTGCCAGAGGGTGTAGTCGGCGTACTGCACCGGCAGGGGCTGCCATGCGGGGGCGTTCCCGTGCCGGCGGTCCTCGTACGCCTGGGCCAGGTCGCGGAAGAGCGGGCCCCACGACCAGCCGTCGAGCGCGATGTGGTGCACCACCAAGGCGAGTACGTGCTCGTCCTCGCCCAGCGCGAAGAGCGTGGCCCGCACCGGGGGGCGCCGGGCAAGGTCGAACTCCTGCGCCACCGAACGCTCCAGCGTCCCGCCCGGGCCGGCCGGCCCGCAGTCGACGATATCGAGCTCCACGGCGGCGTCCTCCGCCGGAAGCACCCGCTGGCACGGCTCGCCGTCGCTCTCGGGGAACACCGTGCGCAGGGCCTCGTGGCGCGCGGTGACGTCCGTCAGGGCGGCGGCGAGGGCCGCACGGTCCAGCGGGCCGCGCAGCCGCAGGGCGAACGGGCAGTTGTAGGTGACCCCCTGTCCCGTGCGGCTCAGGAACCACAGGCGTCGCTGGGCGGCCGACAGGGGCAGCACGACGGGGCGGTCCGCGGCGCGCAGGGGAGGCCGGGCCGGGCCGGAGCGGTCCAGTCCGTCAGCGAGGCCGGCGACGGTGGGGGTGCGGAAGAGGTCGCGGATGCCGATCTCGACGCCGAGTGCCGTCCGGGCGCGGGAGATCAGCCGGGTCGCGAGGAGCGAGTGCCCGCCGAGGTCGAAGAAGCTGTCCTCGGCACCCACCCCGGACAGGCCCAGGACCTCCGCGAACAGACCCGCCAGGATCTCCTCCCGCGGCGTACGCGGCGCACGGGAACCAGCAGCCGCCGCGTAGTCGGGGCTCGGCAGAGCCTTGCGGTCCAGCTTCCCGTTCGGCGTCACCGGAAAGGCGTCCAGCAGCACGAACGCCGACGGGACCATGTGATCCGGCAGCACTGACACCAAGGACCGGCGCAGAGAGACGGCTTCGACCGTACGGCCGCTCGCGGGCACGACGTAGGCCACCAGCCGCTTGCCACCGGGGCCGTCCTCGCGGACCGTCACCGCGGCCTGCGCCACCTCCGGCAGCCCGGCCAGGGCGGCCTCGATCTCACCCGGCTCGACGCGGAACCCCCGGATCTTCACCTGCTCGTCCGCCCGGCCCAGAAACTCCAGTGCGCCGTCGCGATCCCACCGCACGAGGTCACCCGTGCGATACATCCGCTCCCCCACCGCGAACGGACACGCCACGAACCGCTCCGCCGTCAGCCCCGGCCTGCCCAGATAGCCCCGAGCCAGCCCGGGACCGGCGAGATAGAGCTCACCCGCGACACCGGGCGGCACGGGCCGCAGCGCCGCGTCCAGGACGTAGGCCCGGGTGTTGGCGACCGGGCGGCCGACCAGGGGACGGTCGCTGTCCGCCAGGTCCCACCACAGGGCGTCGACCGAGCACTCGGTCGGGCCGTAGAGGTTGTAGCAGAGCATGCCGTCGGCTTCCCGGACCCTGGTCCACAGGGTGGCTCCGGCTGCCTCGCCGCCGAGCAGGAACACCTTGGGGCGGTGCCGGGGGTCGTCCAGGAGGCCCTCCTCGACGAGCTGTTCCGCATAGGTCGGCGTGACGTCGAGCACCTCGATGCCGGCTTCGGCGATGTGCCTCGCCATGGCGCCCGCGTCGCGGCGGATGTCGTCACCGATGACGTGCAGCTCGTGCCCGGCGACCATCCACAGCAGCCCTTCCCAGGACGTGTCGAAGGACAGCGAGGCCGTCAGCGCCACCCGCAGGGGGCGGGGCCCGTGGAGCTCCTCGGCCCGGGCGATGACGCCGGCGCGGTGGTGGGCGCAGAGGTTGCGCAGCCCGGCGTGGTCGATGACGACGCCCTTGGGCCGGCCGGTGGAACCGGAGGTGTGGATGACGTACGCGGCATGCGCCGGCAGGATGTCCAGCGCGAGGTTCCCGTGCGCGAACCGGGCTGTCGCCGGGTCGTCGGCCAGTACCCGGTGGGCGCCGTCCACCGCCAGCAGGGTGGCGGCGGTGGCGGTGTCCGTCACGACGAGCGCGGGCGCGGCGTCCTCCAGCAGCAGGGCGATGCGCTCGGCCGGGTATTCCAGGTCGACGGGGACGAACGCGGCACCGGCCTTGAGCACGGCGAGCAGCGCCACCACCGACTCCTCGGACCTGGGCAGCGCCAGCGCGACCAGGCTCTCGGGTCCCGCGCCGCGCTCCACCAGCGCGCGTGCCAGGCGGTTGGCCCGGGCGTTGAGCTCGGCGAAGGTCAGCGCGGTGGTGCCGTGGACCAGCGCCGTGGCATCGGGCGTCCGCGCGGCCCGCTCCTCGAACACCTGCGGGAGCATCGCCTCAGGGCCGGGCCGGGCGGTGTCGTTCCAGCTCTTCAGGACGCGTTCGCGGTCCGCGTCGGACATCGGCTCCGTCGCGCCGACCGGGCGGCCGGGGTCGGCCGCCAGTTGCCGCAGCACCCGGGTGAGGCCCGCGGCCAGACTTTCGGCGGTCTCCGGGTCGAAGAGGTCCGTCGCGTATTCGAGCGAGCCGGTGATACCGGCGGGTGTGCCGTCGGCCGCCTGGTGCTCCCGAAAGTCGACGGTCAGGTCGAACTTGGCGATGTCCCAGCCGACCGGCTCCTCCCCGGCCGCGATGCCGGGCAGGCGCAGAGCCGTGCCGGAGCCGTTCTCCAGCGTCATCATGACCTGGAAGAGGGGGTGGCGGGCGAGGGACCGCTCGGGGTTGAGGGCCTCCACGACCCGCTCGAACGGCACGTCCTGGTGCTCGTACGCCGCCAGAGCGTTCTCCCGCACGTGGGACAGCAGCTCGACGAAGCTGGGGTCGCCGGAGACGTCGGTGCGCAGGACCAGGGTGTTGACGAAGAATCCCACCAGGTCGTCCAGGGCCTCGTCCGCACGACCGGCCACCGGCGTGCCGATCGGGATGTCCGTGCCCGCCCCGAGCCGGGACAGCAGGACTGCCAGCCCCGCCTGCAACACCATGAACAGCGTGCAGCCGTTCGCCTGTGCGAGTTCCGCCAAGCGGGCGTGCAGGGCCGTGTCCAGCTCCACCGGGACCGAGCCGCCCGCGTAACTCGCCACCGCCGGACGCGGCCGGTCGAAGGGGAGGGAGAGCTCGGCGGGGATGCCGGCGAGTTCCTCCCGCCAGAAGCCGAGCTGCTGGGCGAGGAGGCTGTCCGGGTCGTCCTCCGCGCCCAGCAGTTCGCGCTGCCACAGGGTGTAGTCGACGTAGCGGACGGGCAGCGGCTCCCACGGCGGGGCGGTGCCGGTCCGCCGCGCCTCGTACGCCTGCGAGAGGTCGCCCAGCAGGGGTGCCCACGACCAGCCGTCACAGGCGATGTGGTGGATGACGAGGGACAGCACGTGCTCGTCGGCCGAGAGGGCGAAGAGCTCGGCGCGTACGGGGAGTTCGACGGCGAGGTCGAAGAGGTGGCCGGCGGCCTCGGCGAGGGCGCCGGGCAGCCGCTCTTCGGTCGTCTCCACGGTGGTCAGGCGGGGCCGCCGGTCGAGGACGTGCTGCACCGGTTCGCCGTCGGACTCGGGGAAGACCGTCCGCAGGAGTTCGTGGCGGCCGGCGACGTCCTCCAGCGCGGCGGCGAGCGCCGCGCGGTCCAGCGGGCCGCGCAGGCGGACCGCCAGCGGGCAGTTGTAGGCGGCGCCCGTGTCGGCCATGCGGTTGAGGAACCACAGCCGGCGCTGGGCGAAGGACACAGGGAACACGGGATCTCCTTGGTGTGCGCGCACTCGACGGTTCAGAGGGCCGAGCGGCGCAGCGCGGGGCGCGCCTTCGGTGCGGCGGTCAGACGGGCGGCGACGCCGGCCGGGGTGGGGTGCTGGAAGACCTGGCGGATGCGGAGTTCCAGGCCGAGCACGGCCCGGACCCGGCTGATGAGCCTGGTCACCTGGAGGGAGTGGCCGCCCAGGGCGAAGAAGTTGTCGTCGGGGGCGACGGAGTCGACCTCCAGCACTTCGGCGAAGAGCGCGCACAGCGCCTGTTCCGTCGGGCTGTCGGCGGTGTGTTCCCCGGCCGGTGCGGAGGGCGCCTCCGCGGCGGCCGAACGGGCGGCGGGGCGGGGGGCCGGCAGTCCGGCGAGGGCGCTGAGGGGCCGGCCGGGGTCGGCCGCGAGGGTGCCGAGGAGCGCTGCGAGGTCCTCGGCCAGGCGGCGCGCGGTGTCGGCGGTGAACAGCTCGGTGGCATAGGTCAGTTCGCCGTGGAGGCCGTCCGGTGTTCCGTCGGCGCCGTGACGTTCCGCCATGTCGAGGGTGAGGTCGAACTTGGCGATGCCGAAGGGGACCGGCTGGGGCGTGGTGGTCAGACCGGGCAGCGTCAGGCTGTCGGCGGGGGTGGTGTGGAGCTGGAACATGACCTGGAAGAGGGCGTGGCGGGCGACGGACCGCTCGGGGTTGAGGGCCTCCACGACCCGCTCGAAGGGCACGTCCTGGTGTTCGTACGCCGCCAGGTCCGTCTCCCGAACCCGGGCGAGGAGGTCGGCGAACGTGGGGTCGCCGGAGACGTCGGTGCGCAGCACGAGGGTGTTGACGAAGAAGCCCACCAGGTCGTCCAGGGCCTCGTCCGCACGCCCGGCCACCGGTGTGCCGATCGGGATGTCGGTACCGGCACCGAGTCTCGACAGCAGCACCGCAAGTCCCGCCTGCAACACCATGAACAAGGTGCAGCCGTTCGACCGCGCCAACTCCAGCAGCCGGGCGTGCAGCGCGGCGTCCAGCTCCACCGGGACCGAGCCGCCCGCATAGCTCGCCATCGCCGGACGCGGCCGGTCGAAGGGGAGGGAAAGCTCGGCGGGAACCCCGGCGAGCTGCTTCCGCCAGAAGTCCAGCTGCCGGGACACCACGCTGCCCGGATCGGACTCCTCCCCCAGCAGCTCGCGCTGCCACACCGAGTAGTCCGTGTACCGCACCGGCAGCGGCTCCCAGCCCGGGGCGCTCCCCCGCCGGCGGTCCGCGTAGGCCCGTGCCAGGTCGCGCAGCAGGGGTTCCATGGACCAGCCGTCGGAGGCGATGTGGTGCATGACGAGGAGCAGGACGTGTTCGTCGGCGCGGAGGCGGAGCAGCCGGGCCCGGAGGGGCATGTCGGCTGCCAGGTCGAAGCGGTAGGACGTCAGGGCCTCGACGGCTCGGTCGAGCTCCGTCTCCGTGACGTCCTCGGCCCGCAGCTCGGGGCGGGCCTCGTCCGGGGTCAGGACACGCAGCGCGGGGTTTCCGTCCACGTCGGGGAGCAGGGTGCGCAGCGTCTCGTGCCGGGCGGTGACATCGGCCAGTGCAGCGGCGAGCGCGGGGCCGTCAAGGGTGCCGTGGAGGCGGACGGCGAAGGGCATGTTGTAGGTGGCGGCGTGTTCTTCGGCGTGGTGGACGAACCACAGGCGGTGCTGGGCGAAGGACAGCGGCGGGGTGTCCGGGTGCGCTCGGCGGGCCAGCGGCGGCCGGGCGCTGTCGGCGTCGCCGGCCAGTTCGGCGAGTGCGGCGGGGGTCCGCGCCCGGAAGAGGTCGCGGATGCCGATCTCGACGCCGAGTGCCGTGCGGGCGCGGGAGATGAGCCGGGTCGCGAGGAGCGAGTGCCCGCCGAGGTCGAAGAAGCTGTCCTCGGCGCCCACCCCGGGCAGACCCAGGACCTCGGCGAACAGGCCCGCCAGGATCTCCTCCCGCGGCGTACGCGGCGCACGGGACCCGGCAGCCGCCGCGTAGTCGGGGCTCGGCAGAGCCTTGCGGTCCAGCTTCCCGTTCGGCGTCACCGGAAAGGCGTCCAGCAGCACGAACGCCGACGGGACCATGTGGTCCGGCAGCACTGACGCCAAGGACCGGCGCAGGGCGACGGCTTCGACCGTACGGCCGCTCGCGGGCACGACGTGAGCGACGAGCCGCTTGCCACCGGGGCCGTCCTCACGAACCGTCACCACGGCCTGCGCCACCTCCGGCAGCCCGGCCAGGGCGGCCTCGATCTCACCCGGCTCGACGCGGAACCCCCGGATCTTCACCTGCTCGTCCGCCCGGCCCAGAAACTCCAGGACACCGTCCCGGTCCCACCGCACCAGGTCACCCGTGCGATACATCCGCTCCCCCACCGCGAACGGACACGCCACAAACCGCTCCGCCGTCAGCCCCGGCCTGCCCAGATAGCCCCGAGCCAGCCCGGCGCCGGCGAGGTACAGCTCGCCGGCCACGCCCGGTGACACCGGTCGCAGCGCCGTGTCCAGGACGTAGGCCCGAGTGTTGGCGATCGGGCGGCCGACCAGGGGCCGGTCGCCGTCCGCCAGGTCCCACCACAGGGCGTCGATCGTGTATTCGGTCGGGCCGTAGATGTTGAGGGTGATCAGGCCGTCCACCCCCCGCAGCCGTTGCCACAGGGCGGATCCGGTGGGCTCGCCGCCGAGTTGCAGAACGCGGGGGCGGTGCCGGGGATCGGTCAGCAGCCCGGCCTCGACCAGCTGTTCCGCGTAGGTCGGCGTGATGTCGAGCACGTCGATGCCGGTTTCGGTGATGTGCCGGGCCATGGCGCCCGCGTCGCGGCGGATGTCGTCACCGATGACGTGCAGCTCATGGCCCGCGGCCATCCACAGCAGCCCTTCCCAGGACGTGTCGAAGGACAGCGAGGCCGTCAGCGCCACCCGCAGGGGGCGTCCCTCACAGGTCTTCTCGGCGCGGGCTATGAGGCCGGCGCGGTGGTGGGCGTAGAGGTTGCGCAGCCCGGCGTGGTCGATGACGACGCCCTTGGGCCGGCCGGTGGAGCCGGAGGTGTGGATGACGTACGCGGCGTGGCCGGGCCCGACCTCCAATCCGGGGTTGCCGTGCGGGCGTTCCCCCATGGCCGGGTCGTCGATCACCACCTGGGGGGTGCCACCGGCTGTGGGCAGGGTTCCGGCGGTGGCGGAGTCGGTGACGACGAGCGCGGGGGCCGCGTCCTCCAGCAGCAGGGCGATCCGTTCGGCCGGGTACTCCAGGTCGACGGGCACGGACGCGGCACCGGCCTTGAGCACGGCGAGCAGGGCCACCACCGACTCCTCGGACCTGGGCAGCGCCAGGGCGACCAGGCTCTCGGGTCCCGCGCCGCGCTCCACGAGGGCGCGTGCCAGGCGGTTGGCCCGGGCGTTGAGCTCGGCGAAGGTCAGCGCGGTGGTGCCGTGGACCAGCGCCGTGGCGTCGGGCGTCCGCGCGGCCCGCTCCTCGAACACCTGCGGAAACGTCGCCTCGGGAGTGGCGAGGGCGGTGTCGTTCCAGTCGGTCAGGATCCGCTCGCGCTCCTCGTCGGTCATCGGGTCCGCCTCACCGACCGGGCGCCGCGGGGCGGCTGCCAGGTGCCGCAGCACCCGGGTGAGGCCCGCGGCCAGGCTCCGGGCGGTTTCGGGGTCGAAGAGTTCCGCCGCGTATTCGAGCGCCCCGCGGATGCCGGCCGGGGTGCCGTCGGCGTCACGGTGTTCCCGGACCTCGACGGTCAGGTCGAACTGCGCCTCGTCGGAGCGCAGGGGCTCGTCGCGGACGTCGAGTCCCGCGAGGGCCAAGGTGTCGGCGGGTTCCTGGAGCTGGAACATGACCTGGAAGAGGGGGTGGCGGGCAAGGGACCGCTCGGGGTTGAGGGCCTCCACGACCCGCTCGAACGGCACGTCCTGGTGCTCGTACGCCGCCAGATCCGCTTCCCGGACCCGGGAGAGCAGCTCGACGAAGCCGGGGTCGCCGGAGACGTCGGTGCGCAGGACCAGGGTGTTGACGAAGAAACCCACCAGGTCGTCCAAGGCGTCGTCGGCGCGACCGGCCACCGGCGTGCCGATCGGAATGTCCGTGCCCGCCCCGAGCCGGGACAGCAGCACCGCAAGGCCCGCCTGCACCACCATGAACAAGGTGCAGCCGTTCGACCGCGCCAACTCCAGCAGCCGGGCGTGCAGCTCAGCATCCAGCTCCACCGGGACCGATCCACCGGCATGACTCGCCACCGCCGGACGCGGCCGGTCGAACGGCAGCGTCAGCTCGGCAGGCGCTCCGGCGAGCTGCTTCCGCCAGAAGTCCAGCTGCCGGGACACCACGCTGCCCGGATCGGATTCCTCCCCCAGCAGCTCCCGCTGCCAGAGGGTGTAGTCGGCGTACTGCACCGGCAACGGCTCCCAGCCGGGAGCGATCCCCTGCCGCCGGTCCTCGTACGCCCGCGCCAGGTCGCGGAAGAGCGGGCCCCACGACCAGCCGTCGAGCGCGATGTGGTGCACCACCAAGGCGAGCAGGTGCTCGTCCTCGCCCGATGCGAAGAGCGTGGCCCGCACCGGGGGGCGCCGGGCGAGGTCGAAGTCCTCGGTCGCCAGCCGCTTCAGCGTGTCGCCCGGGCCGGCCGGCCCGCAGTCGACGACGTCCAGCCCCACGGCGGCGGCCTCCGCCGGAAGCACCCGCTGGCACGGCTCGCCGTCGCTCTCGGGGAACACCGTGCGCAAGGCTTCGTGCCGACCGGTGACGTCCGTGAGGGCAGCGGCTAGGGCCGCACGGTCCAGGGGGCCGCACAGTCGCAGGGCGAACGCGCAGTGATAGTCGGCCCCCTGCCCCGTGCGGTTCAGGAACCACAGACGTCGCTGGGCGAAGGACAGCGGCAGCTCGGCCGGACGCTCCGCGGTCCGCAGCGCCGGCCGGGCCGGGCCGAAGCGGTCCAGGCCGGCCGCCAGACCCGCGACGGTGGGGGTGGCGAACACCTCGCGGATGCCGAGCTCCACGCCGAGGGCGGTGCGGGCCCGGGCGACGAGCCGCATGGCGAGCAGGGAGTTGCCGCCCAGGGTGAAGAAGTCGTCGTCGGCGCCCACGTCGGGCAGGCCCAGCACGGCGGTGAAGAGGCCCGCGAGGATCTCCTCCCGTCCGGTGCGCGGCCTGCGGCCGCCGGGTGCGGCGGTGTGGCCGGGTGCGGGCAGGGCCTTGCGGTCCAGCTTGCCGTTGGCGGTCACGGGCAGGGCGGGCAGGACGACCACGGCGGACGGCACCATGTGCTCCGGCAGCGTCTCGGCCAGCTCCGCCCTCAGGCGGGCGGGGCGGAGTTCGGCGCCGGGGGCGGGGACGGCGTAGGCGACCAGGCGCGGGTCGCCGGGCCGGTCCTCGCGGACCACGGCGGCGCTCTGTGCGACGCCGGCGCAGCGGGCGGCCGCGGTCTCCACCTCGCCGAGTTCGACGCGGAAGCCCCGGATCTTGACCTGGTCGTCGGCGCGGCCGAGGAACTCCAGGGTGCCGTGGGCGGTCCAGCGGACGAGGTCGCCCGTGCGGTACATGCGGGCGCCGGGCTCGAAGGGGCAGGCGAGGAACCGTTCGGCCGTGAGGGCGGGCCGGCCGAGGTAGCCGCGGGCCAGCTGGACGCCGCTCACGTAGAGCTCGCCGGTGACGCCGGGGGCGACGGGCCGCAGCCGGCCGTCGAGGACGTAGGCGCGGGTGTTGGCGGCGGGGCGGCCGATGGGGACGGTGGTCGCCGCGGGGTCGGGGCGGCAGGGCCACAGGGTCACGTCGACGGAGGTCTCGGTGGGCCCGTAGAGGTTGTGGAGCTCCACCCCGTCGAGGGTGTCGAAGAACGCGGCCTGTGTCTCGGGCGGGAGTGCCTCGCCGCTGCACATCACCCGGCGCAGCGTGCTCGCCGTCGCGCGGGCGGCCGGTTCCTGGAGGAAGGCGCCCAGCATGGAGGGGACGAAGTGCGCGGTGGTGACGGACTCGCGGCGGATGAGGTCGGCGAGGTAGGCGGGGTCCTTGTGGCCGTCCGGTTCGGCGACGACGAGGGCGGCGCCGGTGATCAGGGGCCAGAAGAGCTCCCACACCGACACGTCGAAGCCGCACGGTGTCTTCTGCAGGACGCGGTCGTCGGCGGTGAGCGCGTACTCCTCCTGCATCCACAGCAGGCGGTTGACGATGCCGGCGTGGGTGATCTGGACGCCCTTGGGGCGGCCGGTCGACCCGGAGGTGAAGATCACGTAGGCCGGGTGGCCGGGGGTGAGCGGGGTCCGCCGTGCGGGGACGGCCGGGCTGGTCGGCGGTGGGCCGTCGGCGGCGGGGTCCGGTCCGTCGAGGAGGAGCCTCGGGACCGGGCCGGGCGGCAGGCTCCGCCCGGCGTCGGCGGTGGTGATCAGCAGGGCCGGGGCCGCGTCGGCCAGCATGCCGGCGATCCGCTGCGCGGGCAGGCCCTGGTCGATCGGCAGATAGGCGGCGCCTGATGTGATCACCCCGTACAGGGCGACGACGAGGTCGGCCGAGCGCGGCACGGCCACCGCCACGACATTCTCGGGGCCGATGCCCCGTGCGGTCAGCAGATCGGCCAGGCGGGTCGCCCGGGCGTCCAGGTCGGCGTAGCTGAGGCGTTCGTCCCCGAAGATCACGGCGGTGGCGTCCGGGGTCCGTGCGGCCTGGGCTTCGAACAGCTCCGGCAGGGTGGTGCGGGGAAACGGGCGCGCGGTGTCGTTCCACGCGCGCAGGACGCGGTCGCGCTCGTCCCCGTCGAGGGGGTCGGGCTCACCGAGGGGGCGGTCGGGGTCGGCGGCCCACTGCTCCAGGAGCCGTGCGAGCCGTGCGGCGAGCCGCTCCACCTGGGCCCGGCCGATGAGCTCGCCGCGGTAGTTCAGGCGCACCCGGAGCCGGGGTCCCGGTTCGACGATCAGGGTGAGCGGGAAGTGCGTCGGAGTGTCCCGGATCGTGACGGACACCTCCAGGTCCCGGCCCGGCAGGGCGGGGGAGGTGTTCACCGGGAAGTTGTCGAAGGCGAGGTTGGTGTCGAACAGTGGCCCCTGGAGGCCGGTGGTGCGCTGGATGTCGGTCAGGGCGTGGTGATCGTGCTCCATGAGCCCCACACGCTGGTCCTGGAGCTGCTCGCCCAGGGCGCGCAGGGAGAGGCCGGGAGCGAGCCGGGCGCGGACCGGAACAGTGTTGATGAGCAGGCCCACCATGGTGTCGGACCCGGGGAGTTCGGGGCTCCGCCCGCTGACGGTGCAGCCGAAGACCACGTCGTCGCGGCCGGTGGCCTCGCCGAGCACCACCGCCCAGGACGCCTGGAAGACGGTGTTGAGCAGCATCCCGCTCCGGCGGGCCCGCTCCCTGAGGGCCGTGCCGGTGGCTTCGGCGAGCCGCACGGCGACGCTTTCGGCCGTCGTCCCCGCGGGGCGCGTCGCGACCCGGTCCGGCGGGGCGATGAGGGTGGGCTCCGCGAGCCCGGCCAGCGTGGTGCGCCAGGCGTGTTCGGCCGCCGGCCGGTCCCGCCCGGCCATCCAGGCCAGGTGGTCGCGGTAGGGGCGGGCCGGGGGCAGGAGAGACGCCTCAGGCCGCGGTGCGGGCCCGGAGGACTCCTGCGCGTACAGGGCGAACAGCTCGTCGAGGAGGACGGCGACCGACCAGCCGTCCACAACGATGTGATGGGCTGTCAGGACGAGCCGGTGGTGCCGGGGCGCCAAGGTGATCAGGGTGTGGCGCAGCAGGGGCGGGTTGCCGGGGTCCACCCCGAGCGCCCGGTCCTGGTCCGCCAGTTCGCCGGCCCGGGTCTCGGCGGGTCCGGAGCCGAGCGGCCGCAGGTCGATCTCGCGCCAGTTCACGGGGGCGTCCCGGTGGACGGCCTGAACGGGCTCGCCGGTCCTGCGGTGGGTGAAGCCGGTGCGCAGCGCGGGGTGGCGCGCCATCAGGGCGGCGGCCGATGCCTTCAGCCGCGCCGCGTCGAGTTCGCCGCGCAGCTCGACGGCGTACTGGTCGATGTAGAGGCCGCGGTGCTCGCGGTCGAGCCGCGTGTGGAACAGCAGCCCTTCCTGGAGCGGAGTCAGCGGCAGGATGTCCTCGATCTGCGGATGTGTCATGCCCGCATGCCCCCTTCGATACCGCGCACGATCTCGTCGAATTCGTCCTGGTCGATCACCGGCAAGGCCCCCTCGCCCGGCCCTGGGTCCTCCGCGTCGGGAGATCGGGCGATCCTGGCGAGGGCCTCGACCGTCCGGTGCCGGAGGATCTCCTGCGGGGTGATCACCAGGCCGGTCTCGCGGGCTCCGGCGGCCAGCCGGATGGAGCTGATGCTGTCCCCGCCGAGCTCTACGAAGGAGTCGTCGACGCCGACCGAGGCGAGGCCGAGCACCTCGGCGAAGACCGCGCACAGCTGCCGCTCCCGCACCGTGCCCGGCCGGCGGCCCGCGGCGCCGGCGCGGAGGCGCGGGGCGGGCAGGGCCTTGCGGTCGAGCTTCCCGTTCGGGGTGAGCGGCAGCGATTCCAGCGGTACGAAGTCGGCGGGGATCATGTGTTCCGGCAGTCGTTCGCGGAGGTGCCCCCAAAGCGCGGAGACCAGTGAGCCCAGCTGGCGGGAGGCGACGGGGTCGTTGGTGTGCGCCGCGAGCGGCACGCCGCCCGGTGCGGTGCGGCGGTAGGCGGGCACCGGGTCGGCCACCGCGTCCGTGCGGCCCGAGGCGCCCGCGTCGACGAACAGCGCCTCCATGGCGCCGGCGTGGGCGGCGGGCCCGCAGGTGACGGCGGTCCGGTACCCGAGCCGCTCCCCCAGCCGGTACAGCTCTTCGGCGTCCACGCCGGCGGTCACGTCGTCGAGCGGCCCCTTGCCGTGCAGGGCGGCCGACACCGCTTCGGGGTCCTCGCCGGCGTCCAGGGCGCGCAGCGCGCCCAGTTCACCGGCGAGGCCGAGCTGCGGCACTGCGGTCACCCGCAGGGCGGCCGGGCGGCGGGTGTCGAGGAACGCGGCCAGCTCCGCGACGGACGCGAGCTCGCCGCCCCAGCGCAGCTCGGTCTCCTCGGCCGGGGCGGGCAGCGCCCGGGGGTGCTTGTGCAGGACCACGTCGTAGCGGTGGCGGGAGAGCTCGTTGTGGTAGCGGCCCCGCTTGAGCTGGATGTCGACGGCCGCCACCTCGTGGGAGTCCTCGCCGAACGCCGCGAAGAAGTCGGGGTCGACGAGCAGTTCCCTCTCCATGACCAGGGCCTGTTCGACCGCCCGGCGCACCGCGTCCGGATCCGCGTCAGCGCCACGCCGGTGCAGCTCGACGGCGGTCAGGAGACAGCGGTGCAGGCGCAGGTTGCGGACGTCGCCGACGACGAGCCGGCCCCCGGGGACGAGCAGTCCGATCGCCCGCTCGACGACCTCCACGAGGTAGTCGGCGTTCGGGAAGTACTGGAGAACCGAGTTGAGGACGACGGTGTCGAAGTAGTCCCGCGGCAGACCGTCGACCACATGGGCGGCCTGGGCCCGCAGGGTGACCTTCCCTGCCAGGTGCGGCTGTCCGGCGAGTGCCTCGCGGAGTCCGTCGACGGCCTCCGCGGAGAAGTCGGTGGCCCAGTACGCCTCGCAGTGCGGCGCCAGATGGGCCAGGACGAGGCCGTTGCCTGCGCCGAGCTCCAGCACCCGGCGCGGGCCGAGCGAACGGACGCGGTCCAGGAAGTGGTCCCGCCAGTCGCGCATCTGCTCCAGCGCAATGGGGGTGCCGTCGTAGACGCTGGTCCATACGGCGAAGTCCTCGCCGAACTCGCCCGCGGCCGCTTCGCGGTAGACGTCCTCGTAGGCGCTCAACCACTCCTCGACCTGGCGGAGTTCACCGGCCTCGTCGCGCCCGGCCCGTCCGGTGGGCACGACGTAGGCGACCAGGCGCGGCTCGCCGGGGGTGTCCTCGCGGGCCACCACGGCGGCTTGGGCGACCTGGTCGTGCTCGGCCAGGACGGCCTCGATCTCCCCGGTCTCGATCCGGTGACCGCGCACCTTCACCTGCTGGTCGACGCGCCCCACGTACTCCAGTTCACCGTCCGTCCCCCGGCGGGCGAGGTCGCCGGTCCGGTACATCCGGCTGCCGGGCGCGCCGAACGGGTCGGCGACGAAGCGCTCGGCCGTCGTCCCCGGCCGGCCCAGATAGCCGCGGGCCAGGCCGGCTCCGGAGATGTAGAGCTCGCCGGGGACCCCGGGGGCGACCGGGCGCAGGGCCTCGTCCAGGACGTGGACGCGGGTGCCGCGCAGCGGACGGCCGATGGGCGGGGTTCCGGGCCGCTCGCCGAGGCGCGCCGCGGTGGACCAGATCGTCGTCTCGGTCGGGCCGTAGAGGTTGGTCACCTCGCTGCCGGTCGCGGTCATCATCCCGGCCAGGCCGGGCGGCAGTGCCTCGCCGCCGACGAGCATCCGGAGCCCGCGCAGCGCCTGCGGGGCGTGGGTGAGCAGGAGCCGCCACAGCGACGGGGTCGCCTGGAGGACGGTGCCTCCGGCCGAGGTCACCAGGCCGGCGAGCGCCGCCGGGTCGCGCACGGTGTCCCGGTCGGCCAGCACCACGGTGGCGCCGGAGACCAGCGGCAGGAAGATCTCCAGGGCCGCGATGTCGAACGACAGGGTCGTCACCGCGACCAGCCGGTCCTCGGAGGTCAGGGGGAAGCGGGTGGACATGTCGGTGAGGAAGGCGTCCAGCGCCGAGCCGGGGACGACGACGCCCTTGGGCAGGCCGGTGGAGCCCGAGGTGTGGATGACGTACGCGGGGTGGCGGGGGTCGCACGGCTCCGCGAGATCCGCCTCGGCCGGGTCGGAGGCCGGGCAGTCCGCGAGCAGGAGCCGGCACCCCGGCCCGTCCAGGACGATCCTGCGGAACCCGTCCTCGGGGGCCGGGAGGGAGTCCGCCGCCGCACGGGTGGTCAGCACCAGGTGCGGGCGGGCGTCGGCCAGCGTGCCGGCGATCCGGGCGGCCGGGTACTCCGGGTCGACCGGCATGTAGGCCGCTCCGGTCTTCCGCACGGCCAGCAGCGCCACCACCAGGTCCGCGGAGCGCGGGAGGGCCAGGGCCACGAGGTGTTCCGGTGCGGCGCCGTGCATGAGGAGCAGATGGGCCAGCCGGTTGGCCCGGGCGTTGAGGTCCGCGTAGGTCAGCTCGACGTCCCCGGCCACGACCGCGGTGGCGCGGGGGGTGCGGGCGGCCTGACGCTGGAACGCCTCGACGAGGCGGATGCCGGTCGCGGCCCGGTCGCGGCCGGGCTCGTGGTGTGCGGGGCGGTCGGTGCCGGCGTGCTGGTCCATCGGCGTGTCACATCACTTTCTGGAGCCGGCCGGTCGGCCGGGGGTGCGGGGATCGCCGGGCCGCTCGACGGGCCGGCCGGCCGGGGCGGCCGGCCGGTGGGCGCCTTCGCCGGTCTCCTCCGCGGCCGGCGGGTGGCAGGGCGGGGGTGCGCGGGACCGGGGCGCGGCCGGTGCCGTGTACGGTGCGCCCACCGGCGATCTCCGCCGGAGCGGCGCCGAGGGCGGCGACGGCGGCGACGACGAGTGCCTGGGTCGGGGAGGTGTCGCCGGTCATCCGCTCAGGCCGCCTGTCCCCTGGCCGGTGCATCCGGTGGCCGGGGCGGTCGGCTGTCCGTCCGCGGCCGTGAGGGCCGGGATGCGGTCCGGGAGGGTCCGCCAGACCCCGGGGGTGTAGAAGTGGCCGCCGGGCAGCACGTCGTGCCGGTGGGCGGCGGTCGTGAGGCCGCCCCAGCGGTCCCCGGCGTCGTCCCCGACGACCGCATCCTCGGCGCCGGAGAGGACCTGGAGGGGGACGGTGATCCTGGCCCCGGTGTAGGTGAAGGTGTCGCGGACCCGGATGTCGGCACGCATCAGTTCGACGGCCATCTCCGTCAGGTCCTCGTCGTCGAGGACGTGCGCGGGCAGCAGCCCGTGGACGCTCATCCACGTCAGGAGCTCGCCGTCCGCGTCGCCTCGGGCCGGGAAGCGGTCGCGCGCGGTCAGGCCCCGGTCGGGGGCGTTGCACGAGGACACGACGAGGGTGTCCGGCAGGGGGTCGCCCGCCGCGGCGAGCCGGGTGGTGACGTCGAACGCCATCCAGCCGCCCATGCTGTGCCCGAACAGGACGTACGGGCCGCCGGAGGAGGTGGCCGCGCGGACGGCGGCGGTGGCGTCCTGGGCGAGGGCGTCCCAGGTGTCGGCGTATTCCTCGGCGAAGCGGCCCTCGCGGCCGGGGTAGCAGACGGCGAGGAGGTCGGTGCCGGCCGGCATCGCGGCGGCCCACTCGTGGTAGGCCGCGGTGCCGCCGCCGCAGAAGCCGAGGCACACCAGGGTCCGCTCCGCCCCCGCGGTCCGCTTCAGGGCGACCACCGTGGTGGCCGGTGCGGTGCTCATGACGTGCTCCCCGTGCGCAGCGACTCGGCGTGCCCGGCGAGGTCGCGCAGGCGCGGGTGGCGGTAGATGTCCTTCGTCGGCATGACCACACCGATCCGTTTCTTGAGCCGGGAGACGACGCGCAGCGCCACGAGGGAGTGGCCGCCGAGGGCGAAGAAGTCGTCGTCGGGGCGGATGCCGTCGCGGCCGAGGACCTCCGACCACACGGCGGCGATCAGTTCCTCGATCTCACCGTCGAGGCCGTCGGGGCCGTCGTGCCCGGGGAGTTGCGTCCCGAGGCGTCGCGTCCCGGGTCCGGGCGCCGGCAGGGCGTGTACGTCGACCTTGCCGCTGACGGTCGTCGGCAGGGCGTCCAGGGCGACGAACGCGGCCGGGACCATGTAGCCGGGCAGGGCGGCCGCGGTGTGCGCCCGCAGCTCCTCGGGAGCGGGTCCGGTGCTGCCGGCCGGCACGTAGTGGGCGAGGAGCTCGGTGCCCCGGCGCAGGGTCGCCACCGCGGCGGTGACGCCGGGGTGCGAGCACAGCGCGGCCTCGACCTCGCCGAGCTCCACCCGGTGGCCGCGGACCTTGACCTGCCGGTCGGTGCGGCCGAGGAACTCCAGCGTGCCGTCGCCGCGTTCGCGGACCTCGTCGCCGGTGCGGTACATGCGGGTGCCGTCCGCGGCGAAGGGGTCGGCGACGAATCGTTCGGCGGTCAGCGCGGGCCGGCCGGTGTAGCCGTGGGCCAGGCCGGGCCCCGCGAGGTAGAGCTCACCGGCGGTGCCGGCCGGGGCGGGGCGCAGGGCGCCGTCGAGGATGTACGCCCGTACCCGCGGCAGGGGGCTGCCCAGGTGCGGGCCGGGGCCTTCGATGCGGCAGGCGGTGGCGTCGACGGTGGTCTCGGTGGGCCCGTAGAGGTTGAACGCCTCGATCCGCCGCCCGGCGGACGCGTCCGCGAGCTCGCGCCACATGCGCGGCGGCACCGGCTCGCCGCCGATGAGGAGCCGCAGCACCCGCTCGGGGGGTGCCGGCGGCAGCAGGTGGGGGGCGAGGGCCGCCCAGTGGGAGGGGGTGAGGTCGAGGTCGGTCACCCGGTGCTCGGCGAGGAGGGCGGCCAGCCGGTGGGGGTCGGTGCGGTCCGCGTCGGCGAGGACGACGAGGGTGTCGCCGCGGCACACGCGGACCCACTGCTGGACGGAGGCGTCGAAGGAGATGCTCGCGTTCCAGGCGACGACCCGGTGGCCGTCCGCGTACACGCCTGTCCGCTCCAGTGCGTCGATGAGGGCGGCGACGCCGCCGCGGCAGGCTTCGACGCCCTTGGGGGTGCCGGTGGAGCCGGAGGTGTGGAGGACGTACGCCGGGTCGAGGGCGGCCGGTGCCGGGCGGGGCGGGGCGGTGGCGCCCGTGGGACCGGGGGCGAGGATGGGCACGCCGGGGAGCCAGGAGGGTGCGGCGGTGTCGGTGACCAGCGCGCGCGGCCCGGCGTCGGCGGCGACGCGGGCGAGCCGGCTTTCGGGGTGGGCGGGGTCGAGGGGGACGTACGCGGCGCCCGCGCGCCACACGGCGAGCGGTGCCACGACCCAGTCCGCGCCCCGGGCCAGGCCGATGCCGACCCGGTCGCCCGGGCCGATGCCCAGGCCGTGGAGGCGGCCGGCGAGGTCCGCGGTGCGGGCGTCCAGTTCGGCGAAGGTGAGGGTGACGTCCGGGCCGATGACAGCGGTACGGTCCGGGTGGGCCCGTACGGTCCGGGCGAACCGGTCCACCGGGTCGGGAGAGGGGCGGGACGCGCGGGGCTCAGCCATGGAAGGTCACCACTTCGGTCGCGTGCGGCGCGTCGGCGGCGGGCGGGGTGGTGGGCCGGCAGTCGGCGAGCGCCACGGGGGCGCCCAGGGCGACGACGATCCGGCGGTCGCCGCGGAAGGGGTCGCGGCCGTGCGCGCTGCGGATGTTGTCGACGAGGAGCAGGTCGCCCGCCTCCCACGGCCGGCGGACGGTGGCCGCCTCGTAGGCGCCGTTGAGGGTGTCGAGCTCGTCGCGGGTCGGCGGCGGGCCGTCGCCGAAGGCCGTGTTGAAGGGCAGGGCGTCGTGGCCGAGCTCGTCCACGAGGGTCTCGCGGACCTCCTCGTCCAGCGACCACTCGTTCCAGAACGCCAGGTGGTTGAACCACACCTCCTCGCCGCTCTCCGGGTGGCGGATGATGCCGGGGCGCAGCTGGCGGGTGCGGAGGTTGCCGTCCGGGCGCCAGTCGCAGGAGATGAGGTTCTCGGCGCAGTAGCGTTCGACCTCGGCCGGGGAGTCGGTGGCGAACGCGGACCGCCAGTCCACCGAGAGGTGGTCGGAGTAGGTGCGCTTGAGCAGCCAGCCGTGCGTCCGCATCCGCTCCACCAGGTGTGCGGGGAGGGCGCGCAGAACGCTGCGGCAGTCGGCGACGGGGGTGGCGCCGCCCTGCTCGGGTGCGGTGAGGCAGCCGAAGAGCAGCAGCCCGGGAAAGGTGAGGGTGTAGCTGTTCTCGTTGTGCATCCGGATCGCCTGGGCGGCCGGCAGGTCCGTGGAGGAGTAGACACCGCCGCCGAAGTCGCTGCGGGGCGTGGCCTTCTCGCGGTACGGGGTGCCCTGGGGGATGAGCAGGTCGCGGACGCGCGCGAAGGTGTCCACGCTGTGCACGGGCAGGCCGCGTACGTACACGGCCCCGTGCTCCCGCAGTCCGGCGCGCAGTTCGGTGTGCGCGGACGCCAGCCAGGCGAGCGCCTCCTCGGTTCCGGCCGACCGGGGGGCGTGGAGGGTGGCGGGTCTGCCGGGCTCGACGGTCCAGTGGGCGGTCATCGCCGGCCGCCGGTGGTGCGGTGGCTGATCTCCAGGGTGCTGCACTTGACGCTGCCGCCGCCTTTGAGTTCTTCGGACAGGCCCACCCCGACGGGCCGGCAGCCGCGGTCGGCGAGCTTGCCGGCGAGGGCGGGGGCCGTCCAGGGGGTGATGGAGTAGTCGACGGTGAAGTGCGGGGGACGGCACATGAGGGAGTGGCGGGGGCGGGCGGCGCGGGTGGAGCGCTGCTGATCGGGCATGGAGGCTCTCCGGGTGGGGCTAGGCGTGGGGCCGGGACTCGCGGGTGGTGAGGGCGGCCAGGGAGGCCGGGCGCATGTCGGTCCAGGTCCGCTCGATGTGATCGAGGCAGGCGGCCCTGGTGTCCTTGCCGTGGGTGACGGACCATCCGGCGGGCACGTCGAGGCCCGCGGGCCACAGCGAGTGCTGGTTCTCCTCGTTGGTCAGGACCAGGTACTCGCCGTCGTCGCCTTCGAAGGGGTTGGTCATGGGGAGGTTCCTCTCGCGTGGACGGGGCTGCCGGGGGTTTCGGGTACGGCGGCGCGGTGGGCGCGCCGGTGACCGGCGGGTGTGACGGGCGGGCGGCTGCCGGCCTATGCGGGGCGGACGGCGCGGACGCTCCAGTCGCGCAGGATCGGGGACATGGCCAGGGCGCGCCGGCAGATGCCGAGGGCTGCGGCCTCGGCGGCGGCCTCGGAGCGTGCCGTGGTGAAGATCCCCAGGTGGAGGCGGCCGGGAGCGCTGCGGGTGCTGATGTGCTCCAGGCGGTCCTCGGGGGTCGCCGCGACCCACAGCACGGCGGCTACCTGGGCTCCGTCAAGGAGGTGACGGCCGCTGGTGCCGGTGGGGGCCAGGGTGATGACGGTCAGTCGCATGGTCGGGGTACATCAGTCCCAGATCACAGCGGCCGCACCACTGAACAGGTCGGGGCCGGCCGGGCGGCGGTGGCCGGGCTGGCCGGACGGCCGGGAACGCGGGTACGGGCTGCCATGGAAACGACCTTTTCTGATCGGGCTGACCGGGCTGATCGGGCTCGGTGGCACTGCCCCGAGCTGATCGGGCGGCCGGTTCTTCCACGCCGTCCCGGTGGGCACCATCCTGGTCCGCCGCCATCGGCCGGGGAACCGGTTCAGGCGGGTCTAAACCGTCCAGGCCGGTTTGTGCCACGGGCAGCGGAAACCGCCGTCAACGCGTGTTGATCCGCTGTTGACCGCCTACGCCCAGACTGTCCGGCACGGGGGCACCTGCCACGCGGAAAGGGAAACTCATGTTCACGGCACTCGGCCTGGAGACGACGGACGAGGCGGTCTACCGGGAGATGCTGGAGTCCCCCGCCCTGGGAGTCGAGGAGATCGCGGCCCGCCTGGCGACCTGCCCGGACCGCGTCCGCGCGTGCCTGGACAAACTGTTCGAGCTCCAGCTGATCCAGGAGTCCTTCGAGGCGCCCGGCCGCTTCCTGGCGGTGGAGCCGGCCGTGGGGCTCCAGCAGTTGCTGGTGCGGCAGCACGACGAACTGATCGAGCGGCAGCGGCAGATAGCCGACAGCCACGCCTCGTTCCTCCGCATGCTCGCCGGCACGGGGGCCCGCTCCTCCCGCGGTGGTGGCATCGAGCGGCTGGAGGGCATGGACGCGGTGCAGCGACGGCTCCAGGAATTGGCCCGTGACGCGGTCCGCGAGGTGCTGACGTTCATGCCCGGAGGACCCCAGTCGGCGGCGGCCCTCCGGGCGGCGCGGCGCAACGACGGCCACGTCCTGGGGCGCGGGGTGAGGATCCGCACGATCGGCCTGGACGGGGTCCGCGAGGACGCCGCGACCCTGGACTACGCGCGGTGGCTGACCGAACAGCGCGGCGAGTTCCGCACCGCGGCGAGCCTGCCGCCACGGATGATCCTCGTCGACGGGGCGTCGGCGCTGCTCCCCATCGATCCGGACGACACGCGCAGAGGGGCCCTGTGCCTGTCCGAACCGGCTCTGCTGGCCCCCCTGCTGGCGCTCTTCGAGCAGACCTGGGAGCGGTCTACTCCGCTCGGCAGCGCCCGCCCCGCCCTGTCGGGCCACGAAGGCGCCCTGCTCGCCTGCATCGCCCAAGGGCACACGGACGAATCCGCCGCCAAACAACTCCACATCTCACCGCGCACCGCGCGCCGCATGATGGCCTCCCTCATGGATCGCCTCGGTGCCCGCAGCCGCTTCGAGGCGGGCCTGAAGGCCGCCCGGCTGGGCTGGCTGTGAGAACGGCACCGGCGGCCCCCCACAAACTGCGCCTCGGCCCGGGGCCGCCGATGGGGGTCGGGGCCGGCCTTACGGGTTGGCGGTCACCTTGAAGCCCGCTCCGAAGACGCCCGCGGGTGCGGCGGCGTCACGGGCGCGCAGGTCGGCCAGGATGTTCGCCGAGCTGGTGTACAGGAAGGGCGGCAGTGCCAGAGTGATGCCCTTGGTGATGCCGGCCCAAGGTCCCTCGGCCTGGAAGCCGTTCTCCTGGGAGGGAAGAGGGGTGCCGGGTACGCGCGCGATCGCCGGTCCGCCCGAGTCGCCCCGCATGTTGACGGCCGCCGAGCGGTAGATGCCGGCGGTGTTCTCCATGATCGTCCCGTACCACGCCCCCGTCTGACCCGACGTGATGAGCTCGGTGCTCCCGGCGGCGAGCAGCCGCTCGTTGTCGAGTGCGGGTTCCGGGGCGTTCGGGCTGACGGTGCCGCCGGGGACCTTCACCTCTCCCGTCTGCTTCAGGTACGGCCCCTGCGAGGAGAGCGTCACCTGCGGGACCAGCTCAATGACCATGTAGTCCTTGGTCACGTGACCCGTCTGCGAGCCCTCGGGGTCCTTGAAGTAGCGCACGTGGCCGATCGGGCCGAAAGCGGTGTCCGCCCGGTCGTAGACGGGTGCGATGTCGTCGGGGAGCTCACGGTCGGCATAGGGCGGGTCGTTGAGACAGTGACCTGCCGAAATGGCTATGGAGTGGCGGTACTTGTCCGTCCCTACCGCCCCGAGGGTGCAGAAGGCGTCGGGCAGCGACGGACTGAAGATGATCTGCATCCCGTTGTGGACGCGCTTGCCTTCCTCCGCCCGGGCGGCACCGGCTCCCACGGTCCAGACGACCGCGAGGGTCAGCAGCAGCGTGCACAGTCGCTTGATCATGTACGGAAACCCTGTCTGTGAGGATCTGCCGGGGAACGAGGGTCAGGCGGCGGCGAATGCCGCTTCGAGGCGCGGAACGAAGTCCACGAGGTCCTGGGCCCAGCAGCCGGAGCTGTGGCCGCCCTTGCAGGCGCTGCCCCAGCCGGAGCCGTCGCCGTAGTCCACGTAGTGGGAGGGGTATCCGAGAGCGTCCAGGCTTTCCTTGGCGTGCAGGGAGGCCGACTGGACCCAGAACTCCGGCTCCGCGGCGTTGCCGTTGCCGTTCCCGGTGTAGATCGTGACGCCCATGCCGGCCCGGGCCAGGACATCCATGTGGGAGGCGGGGTCCGCCTCGTTCCAGCGCCGGTCTGCGCCCAGGATCGGGTACGGCGTGCCGAAGATCGCGTCGCTGGACACCGTGGGGCCGAAGTTGAGCGAGCAGGCGGGGCCGGAGGTGCCGCAGAGCGGGGCACCGACGTTCGTCAGCGTGGCGACGACGGCCCCGCGCATGACGGCGTGGCGCACCGAGAGCTCGTTGGCACCGGAGAGCGAGGCGACCTGGCTGAACAGGCCGGGGTGGCGCTGGGCGTAGTGCAGGGCGCCGAAGCCGCCCATCGAGAGGCCGCCGACGGCCCGCCCCTCCTTGGCCGCCCTGGTGCGGAGGTTGGCGTCGATGAACGGGATCACCTGGTTGACGTGGAAGTTCTCCCAGTTCTGCGCGCCTGCGGCGGTCTTCTGGTCGAGCCAGTTGGTGTACCAGCCCCTCCGGCCGCCGTCCGGGATGACGGTGATCATCGACTGGGCGGCGGTGAGCGCGGG